>CAZBKU010000043.1:0-15971 GCA_964492585.1 uncultured Thermoplasmatales archaeon
TGGACCATGCCCCGCGGGGACCCACAGGGCACCGGCGACCTGTCCGAGGCTGGGCCAGCTTGGCCGGACGTGGCCTTCAACCTGACCCTACCAGGGGTCCCCAGCGACAGCCCGCCCTTGATCCTCGATGGGACGGTCTACGCAGCTCACGAGTCCACCCGGGACGAGCCCGAGGGGGAGGCCGGCGTCGTGGCCATCGACGTCGACACCGGCGAGATGACCCGGCTGATCGATCTCCCGACGACCGAGGGCACCGATACCGAGGTCCACCTGGCCACCGACGGCCAACGCCTCTACGTGGCCAGCTACAGGACGGTGGAGGCCTACCCCCTGGATGGCGGGGAGGCCCTGTGGACCTGGGAGTGGGAACCGCTCGAAGAGGATCCCGTCGAGGCCCAGTGCCCGTTCATCACCGTGGAGGAGGACGCGATCACCCTGGCGTGCGAGGAGCAACGGGCGGTCGAGACCGAGGAGGACGCGTCCACCCTGGTCGGCCTCACCGCCTTCGCCGCACGCCTGGACACGGACACCGGCGAGGAGGTGTGGACCTGGACCCGGGACACCGCTAGCCTGGCCGAGGAGAGCCTGGCGCAAGAGCTCGATCCCCAGGCCGGCCGACCCGTCCAGTTCACCTGGCCCGTGGGCCTGGCCGTGGTCGGCCCCGTCGTCGCGCTCCAGACCCTGGAGGTCAGCGCCGGCGACCTCGAACCACCGGGCGTGCCGATGACCATGGAAGGGGGCCAGGGTAGGACCGTGCTCCGCGCCCTGGATGCCGGCTCCGGCACCCACCTCTGGTCCCAAGCCAGCCAGACGGCCACCTGGGGTCAGGGAGCCATCGCCGACGGCCCAGCCAGGGAGCCGGCCCCGCAAAGCATGCTGTTCGGTGACCCGGCCGCCGCCGACAACATCGTGTACGCCAAGCTGGGCGGCTCCACGTCCGGCGAGGACGGGGGGCTCACCGCCCTGAACCCCGGTACCGGGGACATCCTCTGGCAGCGCCCCCTGGGCGCCGAGGACTTCGACCCCGGCGACACGGCCGGGACCGGCGTCTCCGTGGCCAACGGTCACCTGTTCACGACCTCGGCCCAGACCCTGTACCGGATCGGCGCCGACGACCCTGACGACCGGTGGGCCACCACCCTGGACCCCGCCACCGAGGGTCGCTTCGACGAGGACCCGATCGTCACGGTTGACCTGATCTACACCGCCACCTCCGACGTGGAGGGCGTCAACGGCAGCCTCTGGGCCTTCGATCGGGAGACCGGGGAGATCGCCTGGACCTGGTCCCCGCCGCAACCGATCTCCTTCTCGGTCGGCGGCGGGCTCCTGGTCGCCACGCCGTGGGAGGGCTGGCGCCTGGCGATCTTGGGTCAGACGGCCGCCTCCCCGGTCCCATCGGCCGATGTCAGCGACGCCTACCCCGAGACCGGAGAGACGGTCACCATCGACCTGTCCGACTCCCAGGCCGGGCTCCAGGGCCCGGTCACCCGGTACAAGGCCATCTGGGGCGACGGGACCCAGACCCCCTGGCAGAGCAACCCGGTGCTGGAGCACACCTACAACCGCAGCGGCCAGATGCCCGCTCGGTTCCTGGTCGCCAACGACGCTGGCCAATCGGCCTCCATCACCCAGACCTTCGACGTCGGCGGCACCGAACCCAACCTCCTCGAGGTCGCCTTCCAGCGTGAGAACCAGGACATGACCTTCGGCCTCTTGGGCATCGCCGTGGCCCTGAGCGGCGGCGCCATCGGTATCGCCCGCCGCAAGCGGGAACGCGCCCGGCTCCAGGACGAGCTTGAGGCCCTGGAGGCCGGGTTCGAGGAGACCCGGGACAACCCCGGGGAGTGCGAGGCCTTCCTGGAGACCCGCAAGGCCCGGGCCCGATCGCTCCTGTTGGACGGCGATCTGAACGAGGAGCAGTTCGGCGTCGTCGAGGCACGGGTGGCCGAGCTGCAGCGCGAGCTGCGCACCGACGTCCTCGACGACCGGCTCCAGTTCCTGCCCCACGGCATGGTCCAGAACCTCAAACGCATGCTGGCCGACGGCCGGATCAACGCCTGGGAGCGGGACGCCATGGAGGAGCTCCTGGACAACGACCAGACCCTCTCAAAGGCCCAGAAGGCCCGGGTCCGCGAGCTTCTGGACCGCTGGTCCGACGGTGGGGACGGCCTGCGCACGTGAGGGCCTTGGACCCGAGGGACACCCGAACGGTTTTGAGCCCCCAGGTCCCCTGCCGGACCGTGACCCGACCACGCTGGCCTGTGATCCTCGTCGGCCTGCTCGTGACCGCTGGCTGCCTTGGCTCGTCCACCGACGAGGGCCTCCAGGGACAGAACGCCACCGACCTACCTGAGCTGCCCCCGGTGGCCGAGGAGGTCGTCCGCACCGTCCAGGTCGAGGACCGCTGGAGCGGCGAGCCCAGCATCCTGGCCCTGGACGACGGCACCCTCTTGATCACCGGGGCCGGCGGGTTCACCCGCTACATCGAGGATCCCACCGACGCGCCCGGCGACTTCGGCCAATCCTACATCTGGCGGAGCACCGACGACGGTGAGACCTGGCAGCTGGTGGACCTGGACGTGCCGGCCGTCGACGAGCTGGCCCCCTACCGCAACGCCGTGCCCGGCGTCGAGGGCGACCTGAGCCAGGATGAGGCCGGCCGGGTCTACTTCACCGACCTGTCGATGCTGGTCACCAACGGCGTCTCGGCCAGCGACGACAACGGCCAGACCTGGACAGCGGCCCAGAGCGCAGCAGGCCTTCCCGGCACCGACCGGCCGTGGATCGCTGGCGCTGGCGAGGACGAGGTCTACGTCAAGTACCTCCAGACCAGCACCGGGTTCCGGGCGGCACGCTCCACCGATGGTGGCCAGACCTTCCTGGAGGACGTCGCCCTGCCCGACTGCAGCCAGGCCGACATGGCCATCGACCGTGCCGCCGGCCAGATCGTCATCCCGTGCGTCGGCGGCGAGGAGGGCAACGAGCTGTCGATCATCACCACCCCCACCGGCCAGGCCATGGACTGGGAGCGCATCGACGTCCCCGACGCCCAGGGCCCTGCCAGCTTCGTGTTCAACAGCCTCTCGGTCGCCGGCCAGGGTCACTACACCTACGCCTACGCCGAGCACGTCGACGACACGGTCGAGGTCAAGGTCCTCACCAGCACCGACGCCGGCCAGACGTGGCAAGGCCCGGTCACCCTCTCCACGGCCAACAGCACGGCCGTGTTCCCCTGGACCTCGGCCAACGACGACGGCACGGTCGCCGTGGTGTGGTACGAGACCAAGGGCCAGGGCGACCCCGACCAGATCGATGGGACCTGGTACCCCATGCACGCCAGCTTCCAGATGGAGGAGGCCGGCAGCACGGCCGAGCAGGCCACCGTCAACCGCCTGACCGAGACACCCATCCACGAAGGTCCGATCTGCACCAGCGGGCTCGGCTGCGTGCTCGACGGCCGCAGCGAGGACCGGCGGCTCTTGGATTTCTTCGAGGTCGACGTCGATCAAGACGGCGCCAGCCACGTCACCTGGACCGACACGGTCGCCGACCAGGCCAAGCCGACGGTCTGGTACGGACAGGTCGACCCGGCCGAGGCCGGATCCTCCTGACACCTACCCCAGGGGCCTTGGCCCGGAGGCCTCATCCAGGTGACGAACCCGCTTGCGGACCTGGCCGAACCCGTAGATCGCCAGGAACGCGACGGCCAGGAACGTGATGACCAGGTTCAGCGAGGCGCCGATGTTGAACACGGCGTGCAGGGCCACCGCGATCAGGTAGAAACCCAGGATCCCTTGCGTGTCCCCGACGCCGGCTCTCTTGCGCCAGATAGCGTAGCCGACGATGGCCGAAGCTGTCCCATGGAGGAAGGCGCTGGACAGCGCCCGTAGGATCAGGGTCATGACCAGGGCCGAGGTCCCATCGGCCAGGTAGGCGCTGACCCCGTAGGCCAGGTTCTCGGTGGCCGCGAACCCGAACCCGGCGGCCGCCCCGTAGATCAGGCCGTCCTCGGGCTCGATGTAGGGGTCGTCGACCCACCGGAGACCGAGGGCTTTGGTGGCCTCCTCGACCACCGGTGCCACGATGACCGACGCGAAGATCACAGACGAGATGCCAACCTGGGCGATGGCATCGGGCCGGACGCCCAGCAGGACCTCGAAAAGGACAGCCAGCACGACACCACCGGTGCCACCCCACGCGAAGGCTTTGAGCACCTGGGACCACGGCTCCCGCTCGTACCGCTCCTGGCCTCGGACCCAGACCGCGTAGGCACCGGCAGGCACCACGGCGGCCAGCACGGTCCCGACAGCGAGCATCATCTGAGCTCCCGTCCACGCCATCTTATCCCGCCAGACGGTCGTCCCTGATGAGCCCTTGGTGGCCGGTGATCGGCAGCGGGGACCACGCAGGCACGGCGAGACTGACGGTCTCCGTCCCCCTCCGCGGCTCCGCGGCGCTGGGTTCCCGGGTCCGATAGCCCCAACCCGTGGCCTTCATACCGGTTGGCCGGCCATCTCAGGGTGTGGCCGACGAGGACACCGTCCCCGAGCTGGGTGAACCCCAGGGTCGCCGCCTGGAGGAGAACCCTCGCTACCTCTGGACCCTGTTCCGCAGCGCGGTGGACTACCTGGCCCTGAACACCGAGATCGGCCGGGACATGATGCACCGGGCCAAGCCCTACCCGGACCCCTTCGTCTTCAGCCACCTGGAGGGGCACGCAGGCGCCGACATCGGCTGCTGGGTGGGCATGCGCGAGGGTCCGGCCCCGCTGATCCTCTTCGCGCCGGGGACGTTCGCCACCAAGGACGCGGCCAGCACCCGGGACAAGGTCCTGCGCCTCCACGAGGAGACCGACGCGCACCTGTGCGCCATCGACCTGCGGGGCTTCGGTCACTCCAGCGACCACCGCTCCACCGGCGGCTACCTGGAAGGCTACGACCTGGCCCACATCGCCCGGGACTTCCAGGCTGACGACCGGGTCAGCCAGGTGATCCTGGCCGGCGAGAGCCTGGGTGCAGCCTCGGCGCTGTTGGCCCCCCAGCACGCCGACGGGGCCGTGGACGGCGTCCTGGCCGTCAACCCCTTCGCCGATCTCGAGTGGGCCATCCGGTTCCTCTCCACCCACCCCCCCAGGAGCCACAGGTTCCACGTGCCCTACCACGCCTTCCAGACCCTGCTCCGGCACGTCACCGGGCGCGACCAGGAGACCTTCGACGCCTACATGGCCAAGGTCGCCGCCAGCCTGGGCATGACCATGAGCGAGCTCTCCTACCGGGCCTCGCCTCGGTTCCACATCAACCAGCTCCGCATCCCGACCCTGGTCCTCCACGCGATCGACGATCCCATCGTTCCCGCGCTCCATGCCTACGTCATGCGCCAGGCCGCGCAGACCAACCCCAAGGTCCGCGTCCACCTCACCAGCACCGGCGGACACACCTACTTCGACCTGATCGACGAGGCCTGGTACTGGGACACCATCTTCAGCTTTCTGGAGGAGGTGGGGGCATGACCTCGCCGGCCGGCCCGAAGGTCGTGGCCGTCCAGGCCGCCCACCCGACCGACCCCCGCCGGGATGTGCCCGACATCCTGGCCAGGTCGGCCCGGAGCGTGGCCGACGGCGGCATCGCTGTGCTGCCCGAGTACTTCTACAAGCCGGCCGATCGGATGCCGGCGCTGGAGACCCTGAAGGATCTCGCGTTCGTCGAGGACGCCGTGATCGAGGCCACCGAGGACATCGACGGGGCCCTGGTTGCCACCATCCCCGAGGTCCAGGACGGCAAGGGCTACAACACGGCCATCGCCGCCGAGGACGGCCAGGTGGTCCATCGGCAACGCAAGGTCCGCCCCACCGAGCCCGAGCGCAAGGCCGGCATCGAGCCCACCCAGGGCCTGTCGGTGGCCGAGGTCCAGGGGGTCACCCTGGGCATCCTGGTCTGCGCTGACGTGCTTGCCTTGGACCTGTTGGTCGGGATGGCTGACCTGGTCCCCGATGTCGTGGCGGTCCCGGTCCTCTCCCCCAACCGCGGCGACGAGGACCCGACCCGGCGCTCGAGGACCGACGTCTTCGTGGCCCGGGCCTGGGACCTGGGCGCCTACGTCGTCAAGGCTGGCGGACACGCCGAGCCCAGGATCGTGGGCCGCAGCCTGATCACCTGCCCCTGGGGGGTCCTTGCCCAAGCCACCGACCAGTACGAGGACACGTTGCTGGCCGCCGAGGTCGACCTGGAGACCCTGACCAAGGTCCGCCGCGACTTCGAGGGTCTCGGTGAGGGATAGCCCCCCAGGCAATCGGTAGCCTCATGAGAGAAGGAGGGTGTGCACGAGCAGTGCACCGGCGGGCCATCGTGAACGGGATGACCCTGGCACGCCTACCCTTCGTGCTCTTAGGGTACTGGGCGGCTTGGGCCGGTGACGCTCTGGCCACCATCACCTTCGGTATGACAGCCGTGGCCACCGACATCGCCGACGGCCGGCTGGCCAGGCGATGGAACGTCGAAAGCGAGTTCGGATCCCAGCTCGACTCGGCCGCCGACTTCTGCTTCTACACCTCGCTGATGATCTGGGTCTACCTGTTCAGGCCCGAGGAGGTCGCCCGGTACAAGGAGCTGATCGCCGGCTTCTTCGGTGCCTACGTCCTCATGCTCGTCGCCGGTTACTTCTTCAAGCGCTCGATCGCCGTCCACACCCGGGTCTCCCGGGCGGCAGGCACCGCCGGCGGCCTGGCTGCCTTGTACTTCATCGTGGTCGGCTGGGAGTCGTGGATCTTCTTCACGATCACCCTCTTCGGCGTGGCCGACCTGGCCCAGCGCCTGCACAGCGTGGTCCAGGCCCTGGCGATCCGACGCCTCGGCGAGGGACGAGAGGACGCCTGAGCCGCAGGCCTCCGGGTCCTAGGTACGGGGGAGTTGCTCGGCAGTGGGGACAGAACGGGGGTGGTCTCGGCCGCCGTGGCGCCTTCGCACCGCCTCGCTTGGCTCGGCGGTGCTCAGACCGCGACAGCTTCGGCAGGAGGCTGCTCCTCCATGGCCAGCCCTTCGTCGGCACCCATCGACCCGAGCTTGTCGAGGACGGCCGTGACACGGTCGAGGGCAGCGCTATCGATGTAGAGGTGGCAATTGCGGCCCTCGCGATGTTCCTCGACCAGCTCAGCGTCGGTCAGGCGCTTGAGGTGCCAGTTGACCGTGGTGTGGGACACGCCCAGGGCTTCGGCCGCTTCGGCGCGGTAGCACCACGGGTTCTCGAGGATGTGCTCGAAGACCTGCATGCACTCGTGGTTCTTCAGGATCGGGACGAGCTCTCGCTCGTCCTTCGTGAAGGTCCCGCCGTTCTTGTAGTACAGGACCTTGTTACCTTCCTGGTCCTTGACCAGGTAGTCGTTCTTGACCAGGCGGTCCAGATGGTAGGAAGCGGTGGAGTAAGAGACGTCGGCTTGGTCGGCCACGTCCTTGATGCAGATGCCGGGCGTGGACTCGACGATGTTGTAGATTCCCCGGCGGGTGTCGTTCTCCAGGGTCTCATCCCGGCTGATCCGGGAGTACATCGTCAACGGCCCAAGCAACAGCAGGGCCACGGCGCCGGCCGTCACGGCGGCTTTCTCGCCGTCGCTGAGGCTCTGCCAGGCCTCCTCGAGCCCGCTGGAGGCCGAGGTGCTGCTGGACACGCTGGCATCCTGGGTCGCGGCCGAGGCGCTGTCGGAGGAGACCTCGTCGGTTCTGTGGGTGTCGAGCGAGGTGTCCTGGGCGTCCCCGTCGGTCCCGCCGGTCGTCGCGGCCACCGCAGAGGTCCCGGTCGGGTCACCGCTTTGGAGGGTGCCCGAGGGCGTCTCGGTGGTCGTCGAAGGGGCAAGCGGGTCGAGATCGCCGGTGTGGAAGGGGAAGGTCAGGTCGGCCGTGCGGAACCGCAGGAGCTGCAGGTCCGGTTGGAGGGGATCGTTGGCCTCGGGAAGCTCGGTGTCCAGCGTGACACCGCTGTGGTCACGCACGCTGTCGGGGAGAAGCAGAAGCTCGAAGGATCCGTAGCGAAGGAGATCCTGGAGATCCACGGATCGTTCCTCCAGATTGAGCGCCTTGGTGTCGTGGGCGGCCAGGACGGGGGTGACCAGGCCGACGACCATGGTCAGCGCGATCAGGGGCACGATGCCTCTCATGAGAACCCTCCGAGTGTTCGTGTGAGACCCTCCAGGTGGTCCCTCCTTCGATTAGCCGACTTTAAACTTTGTGGCATAAAGGCTCTCCCCGCGACTGCGCCAGACCTTCGATCCCTGGGCATCTCGACCACGCTAGAACAGCCCATGCTGGCGTCCTGATGCCTTGTGTGTCACCGGGAGGCAGTCACACCCCGAGCCACCGCTGGGCGTCAAGGTTCCGGGGACGCCGAGGCGTCTTCGAGCCGTCCGTCCGGTGGACAGGCTTCAAGAGACCCAGGTGTATGCCGAGCCATGGCGCGAGGCGCTCACACGTACTCGGTTGCCCTGCTCCCAGGCGACGGTACAGGGCCAGAGGTGACCCAGGCCGCCGTCGAGGTGCTGGAGGCCGCCCAGGAAGCCTACGATGTCCACCTCGAGACCGAACGCTTCGCGTGCGGGGCCCAGCACTACAAGGACCACGGTAGCGAGTGGGCCGAGGGCGCCTTCGAGGCCACCAAAGCCCAGGATGCGATCCTGTTGGGTGCGATCGGCTGGCCCGGGGTCAACCTGCCCTCGGGCGACATCGCCGGGGCCGGTGTGGTCTTCGGCCTGCGGTTCGGCCTGGACCTCTACGCCAACGTGCGCCCAGCCAAGCTCTTCGACGGGGTGCCCCACAAGATCCACGGCGACTTCCAGCAGGTCTGGCGCCCGGACCTGGTCGACATGGTCATCCTGCGCGAGAACACCGAGGGGCTCTACACCCCGGCCCGCGGCACCCTCGAACGGGGTGGGCACGCCGAGGTCGCTATCGACAACAACGTGATCACGCGCAAGGGCGCCGAGCGCCTGATCCGCAAGGGCTTCGAGCTGGCCCAGCGGCGCGACGGAGCCCCCGGCGACGGGACCACCCGGGTGACCTGCGTCGACAAGGCCAACGTGCTCGAGGGCAGCCGTTTGTTCCGAGGGACCTTCGAGGAGGTGGCCATGGGGTTCGCCGACGTCGAGACCGACACCGCCTACGTCGACGCGTTCTGCCAGTGGTTGGTGCGGTCCCCCGAGTACTACGACGTCTGCGTGACCACCAACATGCTCGGCGACATCGTCACCGATCTGGCCGCCGTCCTCCAAGGCGGCATGGGTATGGCGCCCAGCGGTAACATCGGGGACGAGCACGCCATGTTCGAACCTGTCCATGGCTCCAGTCCCAAGCACGCCGGCAAGGACAAGGTCAACCCCATGGCCGCCATCCTGGCCGGCGGGATGATGCTCGACTGGCTGGGCGAACAGCACGGCGACGAGCGGTGCCTGGAGGCCGGCCAGGCCATCGAGGACGCCGTGGCCGCGGTCCTGGCCGACGGCAAGCCCCTGACCTACGATCTCGGGGGCCAAGCCAAGCTCAGCACCGTGGCCGACGCCGTGGCCGGCAAGCTCCGGGCCTGATCCGAGAGGGCTAGCACGGCCGTGGGCCGGCCAAGAGGAGGGCCGCCGATCCAAGGCCTGCGAGCACAGCCGAAGGGGCCTAGGCGCTCGGCTCCAGCGTCTGGCCGGGCTGGACCCCGGCCAGGATCCCTGCGGCCACCACGATGGCCCCCACCAACGTGAGCACGGCGGTCGGCCGGCCCCACCCGAGGGTGTCGACGATCACCCCCCAGCCCAGGGGTCCGACCACCGCTGCGAACCGGCCGACCATGCCGTACAACCCGTAGAACTCGCCGACCCGGTCCGGCGGGGTCAGCTCGAGCATCAGCGGCCGGTCGCTGGCCCAGGTGCCGCCCAAGGCCATGCCAGCCCCACATGCGGCCACCCAGAACAGGCCGGTGGGCAAGGCCAACAGCGGGACGGCGGCGGCCAGGCTCAAGCTGGCGACCCAGAGCCCTAGGACGGTCATGAGCACCGGCTTGGCGCCTTTGCGGTCGACCAGGTAGCCGAACAGGAACCCGCCGATGACGGCCGACAGGATCCCGGCCCCCAGGACGAACTGGCCCACACGCTCGCTGAACCCCAGCTCCTGGGTGGTGTAGATGCCCAGGAAGATGATCATCGTGTTGGCCGCGTCGGTGTAGGTGAAACGTGCCAGCAGGAACCGGCCAAGGGAGGGGATCTCGACGACATCCCGGGCGGTTTCCCTCAGGCCGCGGATCGTGTCGGCGATCGAGGCTCGGCCCTCGCGGGGGGTGGGCGACTCCTGGACGAACAGGAAGCAGGGCAGGGCGAACAGGAGGAACAGCCCACCCGTGGCCGCGAAGATCCACGGGTGGGGTGTGTCGAGCTGGGAGAGCAAGAGGGCGCCGGTGCCAAGGCCGATGAACGAGCCGACGTACCCGATGCCGATCCCGGCCCCGCCGACCCCGCCCACGGTCTCGGGGTCCGAGACCTCGGGCAACAGGGCATCGTAGAAGACGAGCCCCAGCTGGAAGAGCAGGTTGGCCACGGCATAGAACACCAGGGCGACGACCAGGCCGCCGGTACCCAACAGCGCGGTGAGGACCACGCACCCCACGGTGGTGGCCATCAGGAACGGCAAGCGCGTGCCTGCTCGGTCGGACAGCGATCCCATGATCGGGGAAGCGATGGCCACCACGGCCATGGAGACGCTGAAGGCGATGGACAACTGGAGGTCGTTGGCGCCCAGCTCCTCCTGGGCCCAGACGGGGAAGTAGAAGCTCAGGATGTTGAACGAGAAGATGGTGTTGGCCAGGTCGTAGAGCGTCCAGCCGACCACCGCCTTGCGTTCGTCGTCCACGAGGATCGCCTCTCCACCGGTCCGGCGGGGTTCAAGGCTTCCGGTTCCGGGTCCGACGGTTCGGTGGGAGAAAGGGCTCGGCCTTCCGGTGCTCCTGTACCTGATGAGCAACCCGACGCGTCAGCGCAGCCGTCGGAGGTCCACCGGCGAGAGACCGGCGTCCTCGATGCAGACCTTCAGGGTTTGGTCACCGTAGAGACGGGAACGGACCCGGACGGTGGCGTTGAGCTCGGTCAGGTAGCTCCCGATGTTCCGGTACGTCTGGCCTGCCTGTTCGAAGCTGGTTGGTGAGGGCATGGTGCCCTGGCCTGGGCTGGAGGGAACAAAAGGCTTGCCGCAGGTTTCTCGGAACGTCACCCCGTTGGCCAACCTACGGACCGATGGGTCAGCAAAAGGCCTTGCCTCACGACGGACCGGGGTCAGGGGTCCTGGCTGAAGGCCCCATCCCAGCGACCATGGAGGGTCGTCGAGATCCGGTCGCTGCTCTGGACGCTCTCCATCTCCGGAGGGTCGGGCACCGAGATGTCCTGGGGCACGTCCAGGCCGGCGCACCGGCACAGATCCAACAACCGACGCTCCATGGCTAAGATCCGTTGGAGCTGGGCCACCAGGGCTTCGTGCTCGGACCAGGTGATCTCCAGGAGCTGGTCGAAGGCCAGCACCAGATCCTGCTCTGGCCCGCGATCCTGAAGCGTGGTCTCGGGCATCCCCTGGCATGCTAGGAGCTTGGTTGAAAAACCCCTACCCCAGGTCCCCTTAGCGAGCGGGACCTAGGCGCCCTGGTCTTGCAGCTCCCGGGCGGCCTCGATGAGCTCTGCGGCCACGGAAGCACCGATGCCACGGATCTCGGCAAGGGCTTGCGTGCTGGCCCCAGCGAGGCGGGCAAGGTCGTAGCCACCATCCTTGAGGGCCTTGGCTCGGATCGTCCCCACGCCAGGGAGGTCGGTGAGCGTCGGATCAGCTCGGGACCCCTCGGGGGTCTCTGGTGCCGTGGCGTCCTGCTTGGATGCGCCTTGGCCCTCCTCGGGATCCCGGGCCTGGGCGACGGCGTCGCCTTGGTTGGGCGCCGGAGCATCCAGCTGGCCGATCCCCCTTCCTTGGACGGCCCGCCAGATCTCCATCAGCTGGCGTTCCATGGACAAGATCTGCTCGAGCTGATCGACCAGGGTCCGGTGTTCAGTCCACGTGAGATCCAACAGCTCCTGGAAGGCCCTGGCGAACCGCGTCTCGAGGTCGAGGCCCGTCGGGTCCCGGTGGCCAGCCATCGTCTCTGCTGCTAGGCATCTGGTTCAAAAACCCTGGGCGCAGGTCCGGTGGCTGGCCTGGCTCACTCGACGCCCCAGGTCCCCCGCCAGCGGCCGTGGCGGGTGCTCGGACCCTTCATGGAGCGCAGGAACCCCCGAAGCTCTTCCCCCACTGCCTCGAGCTCCTCTAGCCGCTTGTCGGCCCTCTCAAGTTCCATCTCGCCAGGATCGACGCCGGCGCACCGGCACAACAGGCTCAAGGTCTGCTGGATGGAGGCCACGCGGCGCCATTGCTCCACCATGGCGCGGTGTTCGGCGTGGGCGGCCTCGACCAGCCGCTCCAGGCGCCCGTGCAACCGCCGACGGTCGATGCCCGCGGGTACCCCCACCTGGGGCATGCTAGACACTCTGTAGCTAGCCACCAAAAAGGTACCCCTGCCCGCGATCTCCTCCTTTATCAATCATCGGGTGCCGAGGAGGAGGCCGCTGGGGTCCTCCAGGAGGCGGGCCACGGTCTTGGCGAAGATCGCACCGTCGTAGCCGTCGACGTAGCGATGGTCGAAGCTGAACGACAACGTCAGCTCCTTGCCGACCACCAGGTCCCCCTGATCATCGTGCCGGGCCACATCCTTGAGCGAACCGACGGTCACCGCCGTGACCTGCGGGTGGATCAGCACCGGGGTCGACGCGTACCCGCCCAGACCGCCAAGCGTGGTGACGCTGGCCGTGGCCTGGACCTCCTCATCGGTCCCGTCCTCCAGGGCCCGGGCGATGTCGATGATCCCGGCATCCTGGGCTGAGGGCACCGTGACCAACTCGAGGCCGGCCTCCCGGTGACGGGCCACGTCCAGGTGGATCGGTTCGACGATCACCAGGTCGCCGGTCTCCTCATCCACCAGCGCGTTGCACCGTCGGTGCTCGGTGAGCGCCTGGGCGATGGCCTTCAGGATGAAGGCCTCGTCGTCCACCGTCACCTGATGCTCGGCGGCCAGCGGTTGGGCCTCCTCGACAGCGCGGACCAACCGGTCGGCCGGGAGGCTGAGCACGTAGGAGAAGTGGGCCTGGTGGTGCTTGGCCCGGGCCGCGCTGGCGCGGGGCGAAGCGGCCGGCGCTTGGATCGGTTCCACCGAGCTTGCATCCGAGCGGTCGATGGAGCGCAGATCGAAGCCCTGCACGAGACCGCCGGCCTGGGGGCGACCCGGGCTCGGGATCTCGGTGGCGGCAGGCTCGTGGGCCTCCAGGTCGGCCAGGCTGATCCGGCCGCCGGGCCCGGAGCCCTGGACCTCTGTGAGATCGATGCCTTGCTGGCGCGCCTCGATCCTCACCGACGGCGGGGCCAGGACCCCCTGCGGTGTCCGTGTGGGA
Source organism: uncultured Thermoplasmatales archaeon (assembly GCA_964492585.1). GTDB lineage: Archaea > Thermoplasmatota > SW-10-69-26 > SW-10-69-26 > SW-10-69-26 > CAYXGD01. The sequence continues at coordinate 13,478 of CAZBKU010000043.1, forward strand.
CCACCGTTGGACCGGGAGGACGACGGGGTCTCCACCGTGGCGGTCCCCTCATCCTGAGCATCAGGCGACGGCTCCGGCTCCGACGGGGTCTCGGCGTCGGCGGGCTCCTCGGTGGTGCCGGTCTCGTCCTCGGCAGACGGTTCCCCATCCACCGCGATGACGACGAAGACGTCGCCGACGTCGACCACGTCGCCCTCCTCGAACCGGATCTCCTGGATCGTGCCGGCCCGGGGCGAGCTGATCTGGACGGTGGCCTTGTCGGTCATGACCTCCACGATGTCCTGATCCTCCTCGACCTGGTCGCCCTCGCTGACCAGCCACTCGACGATCTCTCCCTCGTGGATGCCTTCGCCGATGTCCGGCATCTTGAACTCGAAGACCAACGTCATCCCTCCAGGGTCCGTTCCAGGTCGTTCATCTGTTCCTCCAGGTGCCAGGGCACCTGCTCGTAGACGTCCTCGATCATCGTCGCCAGCTCGGGGGGATCGGCGGCCTCGGCAGCCTCGATGGCGGCATCCAGCTCCCGGTCGATCTCGTCGTGGATGGTCTCCAGGTCGCTGGGCTCGGCCACCCCCTCGACCACCAGGAACTTGGAGAACCGGGAGAGCGGATCCCGGCGCTTCCAGGCCTCGACCTCCTCCTCGTCCCGGTACTTCTCAGGATCATCGCTGGTGGAGTGGCCCAAGAGCCGGTAGGTCACCGCCTCGATCAGCGTCGGTCCGTCGCCGCGGCGGGCGCGTTCCACGGCCTCACGGGTCGCCTCGTAGACAGCTAGCACGTCGTTGCCGTCGACGCGGATCCCCGGGAACCCGTAGGCCTCTGCCTTGACGTGGATCGTCTCCGAGCCTGTCTGCCTCTCGACGGGGACAGAGATGGCCCACTGGTTGTTGTTGCAGATGAAGACCACCGGCGCGTCCCACACGCCAGCGAAGTTCATGGCGGTGTGGAAGTCGCTCTCGCTGGTGGCCCCGTCACCCAAGTAAGCCGCGGCGACCGTGTCCTCGTCCTTGTACCTGGCCGCGTAGGCCATGCCCACCGCGTGGGGGAGCTGGGTGGCCATGCACGACGACCAGGAGACCTGGTTGACCGACCGGTCGGAGTAGTGGCAGGGCATCGAGCGGCCCTTCTCGGTGGCCTTGGCCGTCCCGAAGAGGTGGTGGAACCACTTCTCGATGGGCCAGCCCCGGTAGAGCATGATCCCCCCCTGGCGCAGGGCCGGGAACACCCAGTCGCCCTCACGCAGGGCGGCAGCCGACCCGACGGCGGCGGCCTCTTCACCCTTGGAGGCACCGTAGAACCCGATGCGCCCCTGGCGTTGGAGCTTCATGCACCGCTCGTCGACCCGCCGGTTGGCCGCCATGGCGCGGTACATCCGGAGCAGCGTCTTGTCCGGGATCGAGGGCGCCTCAGGGCTGGGCTCCCCGCTCTCGTCCAGGTACTGCTTGAGCTCAGCGGCGGCCACGAGGCGTGCACGCGCCTCCCCTCTAAAGAGCCTATCCGCCGACCTCGACCGGTGGCCTCGGCCTACCGGGGTGGGCCAAGCTCCAGGACCCGGCGTTGATGTCACGACGACGACGGCCAAAGCCTCTGGCCATCGTCCATCCGACCCCGCGGCCGCGGGAACCGCCGCCCCTCGGGACCCATGCGATGGTTGATATACCCCTCTTGGCCGGACCTGCTACGCAGAACGACGTGGGCTAGAACCATGGCAGGTTTCACCGGTGCTGACCTGGCAGCAGCAGGGGCCTTCAGCTTGGCCATCTTCTCCTCGTTGCTCCTCCTGGCCGTGCTCTCGCGGGCCCGAGACGACCTGCTTCTCTCGCGCACCGGGTGGCACATGGTCGCCGTCGCACTGGGCCTGTTCGCCTTCCGAGGCTTGGACCTGATCCTGGCGTTCACCTGGATGACCTGGTTGGGCCCCCTGGCAGGGATCGCGGCTGCGATCCTGCTCCCCCTGGGGCTCTACTTCGTGCTCCGGGCGGCCCGGAAGATGGAGGTGAACCCTCATGCTCCTGATCGTTGATCTGTTCCTCCTCGAGTCAGCCTTCCTGCTCATCATGGGGGCCAACCTCATCGTCCTTGGCGGGGTGTTCTTGCTCACCCAAGGCTTGATCGACCGCGTCTCTGCAGCGCTGGTGCTGGTCGCCGGCGTCTACGCGATCCTCTGGCAGGAACCCATGGTCCTGGGTGCCGCCGGCGAACGGCTGCTCCCTATCGAGATCGCCAAGAACGGGTTCCTGGTGTCGATATCGGGCGCTGTGTTCCTCTGGGCGTACTGGCTCTTCCAGCGCCACGTCGAGCTCCTCGAGGCGACCCGCGACGATCTCGAGCGGGCCGTGGTCGAGGGCCAGATCTACATCGACGTCCTCGGCCACGATGTCCGCAACCCGCTGACGGTGGCCATGAACAGCATCGAACTGGCCAGCCGCAAACATCCGCCGGCCAAACCCGATCTGGAGGTGGCAGAGGACAGCCTGGATCGGATCGAGGACCT
>CAZBKU010000044.1:0-10053 GCA_964492585.1 uncultured Thermoplasmatales archaeon
GGCCAACCTCATCGAGCTGGCCAGCTTCTACGGCGCGCCGCTGAGCATGGTCGCCGAGGCCACGGCCAACTTCCACTGCACGACGCTCCAGGGCCGCATCATGGTCGACCAGGGGGTGGTCAGCGAGGGCACCAACCGGGAACGCTACCCCGAGCTCTACGCCCAGACCGGCGGCGAGGGGTTCGTGGGCGGCATCGTCGAGATCTACCAGCGCGGGCTCTTCCGGCCGGTCACCAAGGTCGACTTCGCCAGCATGTACCCCAGCATCCTGGTGGCCCTGGGCGCCGGAGCCGAGAACACCCGCTACGAAGGCACCGTGGCCGCCGGTCCCTACGAGGCCACCCGCCAGGGCGACCGGCTCGAGCTCTCGATCCCCGACCCGTCCCGAGCTACCCGGCACAAGGTCACCATCGAGGGCCAAAGCCCCCTGGCCGAGCAGCTCGGCGAGCTCCTGGAACGCCGCCTCTCCCTCAAGCAGCAGGCCAAGGCTGCCCGCACGGCGACCGATCGCAGCCAGGCCACCTCGAAGCAGGGCATGATCAAGGTCATCCTGAACTCGGTCTACGGGGTCATGGCCAGCCAGTACGCCCGCTACGCCAGCCTGCCGGTGGCCATGGCCATCGTCGGCACCGCCCGCCAGCTGATCCGCCAGGTGGAGGATCACCTGGGTGAGGCCGCCATCGAGACCGACACCGACGGGGTCTACGCCGCCGGCGAGATCGACGCCGACCCGATCCAAGAGGCCGTCAACGCCTGGATCTCCCAGCGGCTGGGCGCTAGGCCGACCCTCCGCGTCGACGCTGACAGCTACCAGGCCGGCTGGTTCCACCAGGGCAAGAACTACCTCCTCCTCCACCACGACGGCCGGCTCGAGACCCACGGCGTAGCCTTCAAGGGCTCCAGCCGGGCCCCCATGTTCGACAAGGCCCTAGATCGGGTGGCCCGGGCGCTCTTATCCGGCGACGAGGACGTCCAACGCGTGGCCGGCGAGGTCCTCGACCTGGATGCCTACGACCGTGAGGACTTCGTCATGCGCATCCGGCTTGGCAAGGACCCTGGAGACTACCAGGCCACCAACCACGTGGCCGCCCAGGTCGCCCGGGCCGCCCAGAAGCGAGGGCGCGACCCGGTGAAGGGTCAGCAGATCCCCTACGTCAAGGTCCAGGGGGGGTACGATGTCCCCCACGGCGACGCGTTCGGCCGTCTCGACGAGGCCTACTACAAGGAGGTCCTCGAGAGGCTGCTCGAGCGGTTGGGCGTCGAGGCGGTCCCCAAGGACCAGCGCAGCCTGGCAGACTTCCTCTGATCGTCGGCTGGCCTGCGGGTTATAGTCGCTCTAGCTGCTCCATCGGAAGCCACCCGAACCCTAAGCGAAGGGTTCTTACCTAGCGCCTGGGGTACCAGGCCTGGATGGGATGCACGACAGACGCCAGCTTCGAGGTAGTCGGGGATAGGCTGCTGCTGAGGCGAACGACCTGCCGGGATGCGGGTCGCGTCGCCTCGGAATCCAGCGTCCTGATCCCGCTACCGGCCAGGTGACCGGCCCGGGCCCGAGCGGCCTCAAGGATCTTGCAGGTACCACCCAGCTGTTGCTCTAGCCTGGCAAGCTCTCCTTTTCGAGGTTCCTACCGTAACCCCTTGATGTAGGCAGGAAGATAGTCCTCGCGAGACCCTATGAGCACGCGGCCTACCCCCCAACGGCACCACCATCGACCACGAGGCCTCGCCCGCGTGCTCCTCATGCTCATCCCCATGCTCCTGGCTGGGCTCACCGCGCCCACGGTGGCGCTGGCCCAGACCGAGACCGGGCCCCAGCTGACCTTGTCCGTCCGCGACGCCCAAGTCTCCAGAGGCGAGCCGGTCACCTTCGACATCGAGAACACCGGCGATACGGGGTTCCAGGGGTACCTGAACCTGTCCGTCTGGCCGTACGAGGAAGGGGCGACCGATCCCCGGTCGAAGACCACCTGGTACGAGACCGGCAAGCGCTCGATCCCGGCAGGGGACAGGATCAGCATCACGTGGGACCAGATCGACAAGTTCGGCGATCAGGCGCCCTCGGATATCTATGCCTCGCGGGTCTACGTCATCCCCGATGGCGGCGACGAGCAGCGGACAGAGATCCACAGGTTCGAGATCACGAACGCGCCCACCCCCAACCCTGGTCCCGATGTCGAGGTCCAGCTTCCTCTCCACGACACGACCTCCCCGACCCGTGACGTCCGGATCCGCTTCGTCGCAGAGACCGCCGACGGGCTCGACCGGATCGTCCTCAAGGACAACGGTTCCGAGATCTTCACCCGGTCCGACTTCCAGGATCCCACACGGTACGAGCACGACCGGTTCCACACCCTTGCTCCCGGCCATCACGTCCTCTCGGTCACCGCCACGGATCTGGAGGGGGACCAAAGCGGCGCCTGGACCAACGTCACCGTGCCCCGAACGGCCGTGGCTACCCCCTCGGCTGGACCACTGATCGTCTCCACGGATCGCTTGGCCTACGAGGCCGGGGAGGGGGTCAAGATCCTCATCCAGAACACCGGCGACGAGGTGTTCGAGGGCCCACCGCTCTTCGAGATCATCGGTCCCGACGGTCAGGTCGTCTGGCATCAGCAAGCCACCGGCAACGAGCCGATCGAGCCTGATGGGACCCATCGGTTCACATGGGACCAACGGACCGACGACGGTCAGACCGTGACCGCCGGCAACTACGAGGTGCAAGTCGATTGGTCGCCGGCCGAGGCCAGCGCTCCCTTCGCGATCCTACCGGCCAGCGGCTCCTTCGATCTTCGACTGCTTGCCCCCGAACCGGGCGCCGGTCAACAGGACGAGGTCACCTTCTCGCTCTTCGTCGGCGAACCCGGTGCGACCCACGTCAGCCTCAAGATCGTCAACGCCCAGGCCAACTTCACCCGGGAGCAGACGTTCCCTGAACCGGTGACCGGCCCCGTCAACCGGACCGTCGACCTCAGCGGTGCCCCCGAGGGCACCTACCGCGCCATCATCGACGTCCAGGGGCCCGCTGGAACCGGCCAGGCGACCACCTGGTTCCGGCTCTTGCCCAGCCACGACACCGACCGACCCCAGCTGATGGTGCTCGAGCCCACAGATGGTGACCAGGTCCCCCGTCTGTTCCCCGTCGTGTTCAGCGTCGAGGACGACACCGGGATCACCTACGTCGAGGCCTACCTCGATGGTGATCTGGTCGGTCGACACAGCTTCTCCGATCCCGTGCAGCGGGGGGCCTTCCCGGTCCGCGTCCCGGCTGATATGGCCGGCGGCCAAGATCTCCGGGTCGTCGTCTACGACACCGGCAAGAACCAGGACGCCGCCGCCCTAGCGCTGACCATCGGTCCAGAGATGCCGCCGTGCGCGACCGTCCTTGCCCAGGCCCAAGCCATGGCTACCAACACGACCCCCCGCACCTCCGGGATCCCGACGCCCGGGGCCACCAACGCCTCGGCCGAGGCAGGGTTCAGCTTCCCGTGCCCCGGCGAGGACGCCGCGACCGGCGACCGGCAGGAGCGCGGCGACTTCCGCTACGCGAGATCCAGCCACGGTCTGGCCGACGTCCAGATCCGCGGGCACCCGATCTTCGAGAGCGTCACCTTCGAGGATGGCGACCGGGCCGACCTCTTCGCCGCCATGGACATGACGACCCGAGGCCGGTTCATGGTGTTCGAGGCCGAGGATCGCGGTAACGTCACCTGGGACATCAACGATACCTGGGTCGCCTTCCAGCGCGGCGAGCACGTGGTCCTGGAGAACACACAGGATGGCTCTCGCGTGCTGATCGTCATGCACGACGCCACCCCCAGCGTCCTCGGTCAACGGCTGACCGCCGATCTTGGCAGCGACGCCAGGGTCGTCGTCCGACCGCTCACCACCGGACCCGTCGACGACCGACAGGCTGACAGCAGCGTCGAGGGCCGGGTCGGCGCCGAGGTCGCCATCCAAGGTGGCGGTGAGCCCGAGACCGTCTCCTACGGTGACCTCCAGGTCGTCGCCCGGCAAGAGGAGAGCCGCGTGACCGCCACCCTCTCCACCGAGCAACACCAGGGCCGCACCGTGGTGCTCACCCTGGCCGAGAACGCGACCCTCGGCGACGAGCTCGAGGTCCTGCTGGATGGGCATCCTGTCGAGGAGGCCGACCGTCTCGAGGACGTCCTCGCGACGCCGGATCCCAACCAGCCCAGCCGGTACCACGTGGTGCAGGACGAGGGCCAGACCAAGGTGATCGTGCAGGTCAACCACTTCTCGACCCGCGAGCTGGTGGTCCAGACCGCCGACATCGCCGAGGAGTTCCTGGGCCCCATCGCCATCATCGGGGGCCTGGCCCTGATCGCCGTGGCCGGGGCGGGGCTGTTCCGTCGCCAGGAGATCTGACCGACCGGCCACACCTATTCATAGGGCCCAACCAGCTTGCCCTGCTGTGCCGGCTACCAGCCTCTCGCTCGGGCTCGAGGACCAGACGATCGTCGTCACCGGTGCCAGCCGAGGCATCGGCGAGGCCACCGCCCGGGTGCTGTCCGATGCCGGTGCTCGCGTGGCCCTGGTCTCCAGGAGCAAGGACCGTCTCGAGACCCTGGCCAGCCAGCTCTCCCCGGATGGCGAGGACGCCCTGGTCGTCCGCTGCGACGTCGGCGACCCCGACGAGGTCCACCGGGCAGCCCGGCAGGTCACCGATTGGGCTGGTCGGATCGACGCCGTGGCCAACGTCGCCGGGTACCCCCTGACAGAGGAGGCCTGGGACGGCCAGCTCCACGATCAACCACCCGAGCTCTTCCAGGCCGTGCGCCGGGTGGATCTCGATGGGGCCCGGCACTGGACCCAGGCCACGCTCCCCGTGATGATCGACCAAGGCAGCGGGAGCTTCGTCTACGTCTCCAGCACGCCCGCCCTGGATGGGTACAAGGGCACGCCGTACACCGAGGCCAAGGCCGCCCTCTTGGGCCTGACCAAGGACGTGGCCCGTGAGTACGGGGAGCACGGGATCCGAGCCAACGCCGTGGCTCTGGGCAACATCGCCACCGAAGCCACCCTGGACCGCACCGACGGAACCTACGACGAGCTGGCCGACGAGGCCGCCCTGACCCGGTGGGGGACCCCCGAGGAGGCCGCTCAGGCCATCGCCCTGCTCCTGTCCCCGCTGGCCGGCTACGTCACCGGCCAGACCCTGGTCGTCGACGGCGGCGGTCTCATGCGGTGACACGTCTAGGGGCACCCTCATCTTCTTATCCTGCCGGGTCCACTACGCCACGATGCGTCAGGTAGCCCTCTGGCTCACCGCCGTCGTCCTCCTGGCACCCCTGGCCGGGTGCCTGGGCGGCGATGACGGTGGGGACGAAGACGTCCAGAAGCAACAGGCCGACGTCACCGAGCGGCTTGGCGGCCTGGAGGGCGTCGTGACCGACGACGCCGTCCAACCGGTCGTGGACGCGAATGTCACCCTGATCGAGACCAACGAGACGACCCGGACCGCTGACGACGGCTCGTACGCCTTCTCCGAGATCCCGCCGGGCGAGTACACCGTGGCTTTCGAAGCGCCGGGGTTCGTCTCCATGCGGGAGACCGCCAGCGTCCAGGCCGGGCAAGCCGCCGTCCTCGACGTGATCCTCACCCGCCTGACCCTCCAGGAGCCCTTCACCCAACGGATCGAGATGAACGGGTTCGTCGAGTGCGGCATCGGCTGGAAGCAGGAGGTCGCCGAGGTCGTCAGCCCCTGGCTCTCCGACAGCGCCCGGGCCTCCTGCGCGGTGCCCAACATCTACCTGGGCGGGAACACCACCAACGACCGTTTCCTGCACTACTTCGACCTGGAGGCTCCCGTGCACACGGCCGTCTACGAGCTCGACTGGGACGGTGGCGGCACCCCGGCCACCGACCCGCCGCTTCGGACCATCATGGAGGTCGAGGGCTTCATCAACGCCAACGGGTCCCGGATCATGGACGTCCGAGGTCACAGCCCGATCCAGGTGCGCCTTGAACCCGCGGATTGGGCCGACCTCTCCCAGAACTTCACCGATCGGTGCGAGGGTCTCAACGGCAGCGAGGAGAACGACGACTGGTGTGGCTACAACTTCCGGGACAACGGCTGGCCCATGGTGTTGCGGGTCTTCGCCACCGGCTCGTGCTTCGACACCCCGGCCTCGGCCTGCCTGGTCCTGCAGCAGGCGTTCACCCATTACGTCAGTGCGTTCTACAACCAACCGGCACCCGAGGGCTACTCGATCCTCGGCCAGGGCTGAGCCTGGTTCGATGGTGTATCGCCTACCTTCATACCATCAAGCGTCGACTACCTACCATGCGCCAGGGTAGCGTGCTGATCGTCGTCGTCGTCCTGGCCGCTCCCTTGGCTGGCTGCCTGGGCGGAGACGGGGACGGTGATGAACCCCTCCAGGAGGAACAGGCCGATGTGACCGAGCGCCTAGGCGGTATCCAGGGCGTGGTCACCGACAACGCCGTCCAACCGATCGAGGGGGCCAACCTGACCTTGGAGGAGCTCGGCGAGACCGCCACGACGGCCAGCGACGGGTCCTACGCTTTCTCTCGGATCGAGCCCGGCACCTACACCATGCTGGTCCGGGCCGACGGTTTCGTGACCACCAAGGAGACGGCCACCGTCGAGGCCGGCGAGGTGACCACCGTCGACCACCTGCTCACCCATCTGACCAGCGATCAAGCGTTCATGCAGCAACAGGAGCTGGTCGGCTTCGTCGAGTGCGGGGCCGGCTGGTGGATCACCCCCATGGTCCTGCCCTACAGCGCCCTGGCCGCCTGCGCGGTGCCCAACACCGCCCTGGAGATCGCCGGCCTCGGCGGCAACGCCACCAACGACCGGTTCATGCACGTCTTCGAGCTGGAGGCGCCGGTCTCCACGGTCGTCTACGAGATGACCTGGGACTCCGAGAACACGGCCCTCTCCACGATCATGGAGGTCGACGGCTTCCCCAACGACGACGAAGCCACGTTCTACGAGAGCGGTGGCCTGCCACCGATCTACGCCCGGCTCGACAAGCCCGTGTTCGAGCGCGTGGCCAGCAACTTCACCGAGATCTGCGAAGGTGCCAACGGCACCGAGGCCAACGACAACTACTGCGGGTTCAACTTCTGGGACCAGGGCTGGCCCATGCAGCAGCGGGTGTTCGCCTCGCCCGACTGCCAGGAGACCCCGGCACGCGTCTGCCCGGTGATCCAGGAGGAGTTCACCCATTACGTGAGCGCGTTCTACAACGAGCCGGCGCCCGACGGGTTCGCTGTCATCGATGGGAACGGGGTATGACCTCCAGGCCTTTTCCCTTCGGCCGACCGCCGGCCCTCGCGGCCAAGGGCGCTTGCCCCACCAATCGGCGGTTCGAGGCCGGGGTCGGGCGGTGCTGTGGTCTCCGACCGGTCAACGCGTGTCCAAGAGGGTTCAAATATAGGGTCCAGGTGAACCTGGGTTGATGCGTCCTCTCCTCCTGGTCGGGCTCTTGCTTGCTGTCCCCTTGTTGACCGGATGCCTCGGTCTCGGTGGCGAGGAAGCCGACGGCGAACGCTCGGACCTCGAGAACCAAGCCTCCGCCGGCGAGAGCACCGGCGGTATCCAGGGTGTTGTGACCGATCCCGCCATCCAGCCGATCGAGGGGGCCGAGGTGGCCATCCAACGCCTGGGTGACCGCACCACCACGGCCAGCGATGGTTCCTTCGCCTTCAGCAACCTGGCACCGAACGATTACACGCTCGAGATCACCGCCGATGGCTTCGTGGGCACCACGATCGATGTCTCGGTGAGCAGCGGTAAGGTGGCCGTCAGCGACACCATCCTGGCCCAACAGACCAGCCAGCAGGCCTTCATGCAACAGCAGGAGTTCACCGGGTTCGTCGAGTGCTCGGTCTCCACCCCTGTGGTCGCCGCGGCCGTCTGCGCGATCCCCAACATCTTCGTGGCTAACGCGACCAACGATCGTTTCCTGTTCACCTGGGAGGTCGAACCCAACCTCCAACAGCTGACCGCCGAGATCCACTGGGAACCCAGCCAGCCCACCGGGACCCATCTCAGCTTCAACGTCGAACCGGCCGGGATCTCCAACGAGCCGACCACGACCTACGCTGACCCCGTCGGCGAGGGTCCTCTGGTGGCCAACATCGACCGGGGGATCCTCGAGACCGTCGAGGCCAACATGACGGCCATCTGCAACGAGGAGGCCGAGCCCCAGGGTGCGATCTCACCGAGCAACCCGGATGCCTACTGCCGGCCCAACCTGCTTGAGGAGGGCGGGGCCTTCCAGGGGCGGATCTTCGTCTCCAACGCGGACCCGATCCCTGCCGGGACCAACTTCCAGCAGGAGTACCACGTCATCGTGACGATGTTCTACAACGCTCCCGCCTGTGAGGACCACAGCATCTTCATGGACAACCCCTGCGACCAGCAGGAAGCCGTGACCGAGGAAGCCAACTGAGCCCGGCGGCCAAGCCTATGGGTCGGAGATCGGCTCTCGATCCTCGGAGATCGCGGGCTCCGCGGTTAGATGGCGCATCGGTGACATTCATATAGCCTGAACGTCACGAACCCCCATGCACCGGGGCGCCTTGCTGATGGCCATCGCTCTCCTGGCCGTCGGCCTGACGGGTTGTATCGGCGGCGACGACAGCGACGAACCGCTGCAGAAGGAACGAGCGGATGTCACCGCCGACCTGGGAGGCGTGGAAGGTGTGGTCACCGACGATGCCGTCCAGCCGGTGGAGGGGGCCAACGTGACCCTCCAGGAGCTCGACCGGACGACCCAGACCGCCAGCGACGGATCCTACGCGTTCTCAAAGATCGAGCCAGGGGCCTACACCGTCGTCTTCCGATCCGACGGCTTCATCACGGCCCAGGAGACGGTCACCGTCCAGGCCGGCCAAGCCGCCATCCTCGACGTCATCCTCACCCACGCTGCCTCCCAGCAGGCCTTCATGCAGCAGCAGGAGTTAGCCGGCTTCATCGAGTGCGGCCTTGGCTGGGAGACCGACCCCAACCCGCTGCCCGGCGCGACCAGCAACGCCGTGGCCATCTGTGCCGTCCCGCAGGGCCTGCCCGGCGGTGAGAACTCGACCAACGACAGGTTCAGCCACCTCTTCGAGCTCGAGGCTCCCCTCGATACGATGGTGTACGAGATCTCGATCCCCGGCGATGGCGGTCCTGCCGGCAGCACCGTGCTGTCCCTAGACATGTGGATCGAGGGTTTCGTCTTCGAGGAGCGCGCCAACGTGTTCGACAACGTCGACGCACAGGACGGGCACCTGATCCGCGTCGAGCAAGGAGACTGGGATCAGATCTCCCAGAACTTCACCGAGACCTGCGCGGGGTCCAACGGCACAGAGGCCGACGACACCTTCTGCGGGTACAACTTCCGGGACCGCGGCTGGCCCTTGGTCGTCCGCGCCTTCGCCGACGGCAGTTGCATCGACGCCCCGGCCAGCGCGTGCGCACCCATCCAGCAGGACTTCACCCACTTCATCAGCGCGTTCTACAACCAACCGGCACCCGAGGGATTCTCGGTGCTCGAAGGGTCCCAGGCCTAAGCTCTGGGTCGCCGACGACCGAGCCACGGACGCCTAGCAGGTCCAGGAGAGCCAAGGGTGGGTCTGCTACCGTGCTTGCTCAGGGACCACACCGATCCTTCGTGGATCCCCGCGACGCTTCGTGCCGTCGCGGCCTGTCCCTCCACGGTTTTCCTACCGCGGTACCCCTGCGCGTCCCGTACTGGACGAGGACATCGAGCTCAGGGTCGGTACCTGTGGCTGTTCCTACCCGGACGGGGTCAGCTGGTTCGACCGCCGGGGCACCTCCTCGGGCAAGATGCTCGAGCGTTACGCTAGGGTCTTCGACACGGTCGAGGTCAACAGCACGTTCTACGCGATCCCGCCCGGCGACCGCGTCGAGCCCTGGGAACGCGCCAGCCCCGACGGGTTCCGGTTCGGCCTGGAAGCCCCCGGGCGCTGACCGCACGACGCCCGGCTGGAGCTGACCCCCAAGGCCGACGCCTGGTGGGATGATCCGGCGGTCTACGAGCTCCTCACCGACCACGG
>CAZBKU010000044.1:10153-15125 GCA_964492585.1 uncultured Thermoplasmatales archaeon
AGGCCGACGCCTGGTGGGATGATCCGGCGGTCTACGAGCTCCTCACCGACCACGGTGTGACCTGGGCCTGGAGCGAGAACCAGCACTGGACCACGCCGGGGGGTCACGACCGATCAGGCCTACCTTCGGCTGATCGGGGATCGGAAGATCGATCGGTTCGACCGCCTCCAGCGCGACCCTGAGCCGGCCATGCGCCGCTGGATAGACCCGGTTGGAGGCTCGCCACGACACGCTGTCCAGCGTCCGCGTCTACGCCAACAACCCCTTGGCCGGGTTCGGCCCGGCCACCGGCGACGCGTTCCTGCGCCTGGCCGGCGAAGAGCCTTGCAGGTGGGAGGGTGCCGGGGGCGGCACGCTGCAGAAGGGTTGGACGAGTTCGCGGCTGAGCTGGGTCGGTATAGCCTGCTGTCTGGCCACCACGAGGATAGAAGGAGAAGAGATGGAGGGGCAGGGCCCCTCCGCTGGGTCGTCAACGCGGCCTTAGAATGTGACCGTGGCCTCGTTGCTGCAGGTGCTCGTACCTTCCTCGCAGACCTGGAAGGTGTAGCTGCCACCGCCACGGTTGTTGCTGGACCAGGTGTAGAACCCGTCGTTCTCCGTGGTCGTGTGCAGTGCGCCGTCGACGTAGACGTCCACGTTGGTGCTGCTGGCACCGTCCCAGGTCAGATCAGCGTGGTGGCGACCACCGACCTTGTAACCATCCGCGCTCAGGGTGATCCCGTCGCTGGTTGAGTCGCTGACGCTGATCGTTTCGCTGGCGCTATCCGTGGCCCCGTCGTCATCGGTCACGGTCAACGTCACCGTGTAATCCCCACCCGCATCGTAGGTGTGGGTCACGGTCTCGCCGGTGGCCGTGTTGCCATCGCCGAAGTCCCACTCGTAACTGCTGATCGACCCGTCGCTGTCCGAACTGCCCGATCCGTCGAAGTCGCAGGTCAGATCCGTGCAGCTGTACGTGAACGACGCGGTCGGCGCGCTGTTGGTGTCGCCACCGCCGTCCCCACCGCCGACGAACGCGCCGGTGTTGAGCCGGCCGTCGCCCTGGCGCTCGGCGGACATGCCGAGATCGTCGGCGCTGGAGCCCAGGTCGCTGGTGATCGTGGCGTACCCGGGGTCGCCGTTGGCGGCGATGTACAGCCCGATGGCCCCGGCCACGTGCGGCGTGCTCATGCTGGTGCCGGACAGGGTCTGGTACCCGCCGCCACCGTCGACGCTCAGGATGCTGTCACCCGGCGCGATGATGTCGGCCTCGGGGCCCTGGCTGCTGAACGAGCAGAACGCGTCACTCTCGTCCGAGCAGGTCACGATGATGACCTTGCCTTGGCGGGCCTCCCAGGGTTGCCCGATGCAGTCGGTGCAGCTGCCGTCGTTGCCAGCCGCGGCCACGTGGACCACGCCTTTCTCGTGGGCGTAGTCGACGGCGTCGTTGATCGCCGTGGAGTTGGAGCCGCCACCCCAGCTGTTGGAGCTGATGTGAGCGCCCTTGTCGCCGAGGTCGGCCAGGGCTTGGGCGATGTCGCTGGTGGACGCGGCGCCGCACCCGAAGAACCCGCTGTCGAAGATCTTGTGCATGATGATGCTGGACTGGCTCATGCCGGCCACGCCGACGCCGTTGTCGGTGGTGGCAGCAGCGGTCCCGCTGGTGTGGCTACCGTGGTAGCTGCAACCGCTGAGGTCGTCGATGGTGTCGTCGTCGTTGACGTAGTCCCAGCCGCTGACCCGGCTGTCGACGAAGTCCTCGTGGCTTGTCGTGATCCCGCTGTCCAGCAGGCCCAGGAGGACCGAGGTGCTGCCCAGGGTGGTGTCCCAGGCGGTCTCGGTGTTGGTGATCTGGGGTCCGTACATGTCGGGGTACAGCTCGTCGTCGGGCACGTAGTTGAGGTGGTACTCGTTGTGATCCTCCTCGATGTACTTGACCCGGTGATCGGTCTTGGTCCGCAGCTCGAACGTGGTCGGGTTGTCCGTCTCCACGACGAAGAACTTGAGCCGCTTGTCGACCTTGGTCACCGGTTCCCCCTGGTACTCCTGCCGGTCGTTCGGCAGCTCGTGGAACCCCACGATGTAGGGGGTCGTCTCATCCTCGTTCAACGGTTCGGCATCGGCCACGTCGACCGTCGACCCCACGGACGCGGGGACGGACAGGCCGAGCGTGACGAGCACGGTCGCGATCAGGATAACAGTCCTCTGTTCCATGTGAACACTCCTCTGGATAGGTTGACAGCGTATCGCTCCCAACCGGCCTCCCTCCCAAGGGGAAGGCTACCAAGGGAGCCCGGCCCTTGTTGAAGAGTCCCATGGATGCGCAACCATATGGTTGCCCCGCGCGTCAATGGCGGCCGAGCCGGGCCACGACCACGGCAGCGGTGAGCCCGGCGATCAGGGTGGCCCAGCCCGAGAGACCGGGCGCTTGGGACTGGGCCGGGTCGCCGACCGTGAAGGACCAGCGTGTCTCACCGACGCCGCCTGCCATGTTGGGCACCTCGACGCTGACGGAGTAGATCCGTTCCTTGAGAGGACCCGGCACCTCGTACCGGACGGTGGCCCCTTCGACGGTGAGCCGGCTACGGTCGATCTCCTCCTTGTCGAAGAAGAGACGGATCCCGCTGCCTCGGACCGGTGACTCCGGGCTTTCGTAGGCTGCCTCGATGACCACGGGTTGACCCGCCGGGACCGTGCTGTTCGGCGTCGGTGCGACCGGCCGGACGGTGACCTCGGGCCGCTCGGGCTCGGGCAGGGTGGTGAGCTCGTAGGTCTGGCTGGTCGCCTGGTTGCCCGACCAGTCCTCGAAGACGACATGGTAGCTGTAGGTCGTGTCGGGATCCAGGCCTTGGGCTGGGAAGCGTTGCCAGACGCCGGGGGTGTTCGTCGGGTAGCTCAGGTTGCGCTCGGGCCCCTGGATGACCAGCTCGGCCAGGGCGGGCTCGGGCGTCTGGGTCTTGAGATCGAAGCTGAAGTGGGTCAGGTTGGTGATCTCGCCCATCTCGAACCGGGGCGGGGTCACGTCCTTGTGGAGGCTCAGGTTCACCGTGCCCGGCCCGGGCAAGCCCAGCCGGTAGGTCCAGGTCCCATCCTCGCCCGTGAGGTTGTAGACCCGGGCTGGCTGGTCGACGTCGGCCGGGTCGCGGTGCTTGAGCTGGATGACGTGATCCCCGTCCAACAGCGGGACGATCTGCTTGCCTCGCTCCACACCGAAGGCGTCGTCGATGCGGACCTCTGCCACGTCGTAGTCGTCGGTGACCTCGATCTCCCAGGCGTAGGCTTGGCCTACGTCATGCTGGGTTTGGCTGGTCTTGGGTTGCCCCGTGGTGACCTCGGCTTGGCCGTCGGGGCGGAGGGTGATCCCGACGTCGGTCTGGCCGGCGGCCGAGGCGGTCGGGACCAGCACCAGGCAGAGCAGGACAGCGAGCGTGACGGACCTCCCGGGAGGGACCATGGACGCGGCCCCACCGGGCTCCCCAGGGAAAACCTTGACGGGTGGGGACCCAGGTGGTTGCCCACCGAGCCGTCCCGGTGACCCCCGGCCGGTTCTCACCCCTCCTGGTAGCCCTGCGCTAGACAAGGGTTTTAACAGCTACTCCGTTCCGTGGTAGACGATGCCGTTCCATCTCACCGAAGAGCAAGAGATGATCCGGCGCGTGGTCGAGGAGTTCGCGGAGAAGACCGTGGGCCCCGCTTCCCGGGAGGTCGACCGGGAACGACGCGCGCCCACAGAGGCCCTCAAGGGCATGAAAGGCCTGGGCCTGATGGGCATGCTTGCCTCGCCCGACTGGGGCGGGGCCGGCGCGGACACCGCGACCTACTGCATCGCCGTGCGGGAGCTGGCGCGCAAGTGCGCCTCCACGGCCGCCCTCATGGGTGTGACCAACGCCCTGGCCGTCCTACCCCTGGCTGAGCTGGGCACCGATGAGCAGAAGGACCGATGGCTTCAGCCCCTGGCCAGCGGCGAGAAGCTCGGCAGCTTCGCGCTGACCGAACCCAACGCCGGAGCCGACCTCTCCAACCTCGACACCAAGCTGGCCGAGCAGGACGACGACACCTGGCTGCTCAACGGGCACAAGGCCTGGATCCTGGCCGCACCCCTGGCCGACGTGCTCCTGGTCATGGCCAGGGCCGAGGAGGGCCCGACCCTCGTCACCGTCCCCCGGGATGCCGATGGCGTCGAGAGCGGACCGGCTGAGCGGCTGATGGGTTTGCACGGCACCCTGACAGGCCCGGTCTACTTCCACGACGTCGAGGTCCCCCGCGACGATGTGCTCGGTACCGTGGGCAACGGCATGGACGAGGTCGGTGAGGCCCTGCGGGTCTCCAGGCTGGCCGTGGCCTCCTGCGCCGTCGGCCTCATGGAGGCCGCCCTCGACGATTCGATCGCGTTCGGCGAGCAGCGCGAGCAGTTCCGCCAGCCGATCAAGGAGTTCCAGGCCATCCAGGACCGCCTGGCCAAGATGCAGGTGGCCGCCGACACCGCCCGCTACATCACGCTGACCGCCGCCGACAAGCGCGACCGCGGTGAACCGTTCTCGGTCCTGGCCAGCGAGGCCAAGATCCACGCCACCGGGCAGGCCGTGGAGCACACCCGCTCGGCCATCCGTCTCCACGGCGGGACCGGGTTCATGCGGGATGCCAACGTCGAGCGGTACTACCGCGACGCCCGATCGCTCAAGATCATGGGCGGACCCAACCCGATGCACCAGCAGCGCGTGGTCCGCAGCATGTACGAGTAGGCCACTGTCCGGGCAGCCGATCGACCGCCGGCGGGTCCCGATCGTGTCCGCCAACCTACCCGAAGACCTTCTAGCTGGGGGATGACCCATCGTGGCACGCTTCGCTTGCCACCCCGGTTCTATCGACCAAAGATTAATCTATCCCTAAACGGTCGTTCACCCTGGGAGGCGCACCGGAGCGCTGAGTTCCTCCGCCTGGGCAGGTGAGGCTCTGTCCGTCCGGGGAGGCGTCCAACGTGGTCTCCCACTGG
>CAZBKU010000045.1:0-15090 GCA_964492585.1 uncultured Thermoplasmatales archaeon
GCTCCGGCTACCCATCATGCTCGTGGTCCCCAAGACCGCCGACTACTCCTTCCTGACGGGGGACCGGCTCTCGCCTGGGCCCGGCGGTCTGACCGTCGACAAGCCTCCCTGGGAGGTCACCCGCGACGTCGAGACCGGCAGGCTGGACACCGGGCGGGATGCTCTGTTCATGGGCCTCGGCGACATCGTGATCCCCGGGGTCCTGGTCGTCTCGGCGTTCATGTTCCTGGATCCGACCGTGGCAGGTCCCGTGCTCGGCTTGACCCCGAACCTGTTCGTGGCCCTGGCCACCTTGGTCGGGGCCACCGTCGGGTTCTTCTTCCTGATGCGCGGCGTCCTGAAGGGCACCGCCCACGCCGGCCTGCCGGCGCTCAACGGTGGCGCGTTGATCTTCTTCCTAGCCACCACCCTCTGGCTTTACGGGGTCGACCCGCTGATCCCGGTGTTCTGAGATCGGCTGGTCGGCCTATCCCAGCTGGCCTTGCAACCGTTCCAGCCGGAGCCGGCTCATCTTGGTCGGTTCGTCGGTGATGATGCCGTCCACCCCCATCTCGAAGAGCTCCCTGGCCAGGTCGACGGCGTTGATCGTCCACACCCAGAAGGCCTTGCCCTCCTCGTGGGCCTGCTCGACGTAGCCCTCGTCGACCAGGGTGAGCCCCTCGTGCTCAAGGGGCACGATGATCGCGTCGGCCTCGTTGCCCCCACCCTCGAAGAAGTCCATGGTCCCCTGGTACCCCGAGCCGCGGGGTACCTCAGGCACGCGTTCGGCCACATCGAGGATCACCTCGTCGTCGTACCCGGCCAGGATCAGGTCGTCGGTCCGGTTCCACCGGTCGATGACGTTGGCCACCGAGGCGGTGGGGGCGGTCTCCTTGAGGTCGAGGATCACCGGGACCCCGGGGAAGGTGGAGAGCACGTCCTCCAGGGTCGGGATCTGGAACCACCGCTGGGTGAACCCGTGCGGGGGATCTTGCTCGCCGGTGGCGATCCCGGCCAGCTCCGACCACAGGCGGCAAGGGTCCAGCCCCCGGACCTGTTCGGCGGTCAGCTCCTCGATCTTCTCGTCGGTCAGGCAGGTCCGTTCGGCGGTCTCGTCGTGGAAGATGATCGGGATGTCGTCGGTGGTGCTGCGGACGTCGATCTCGAGGTGGGTGGCCCCAGCGGCCAGACCGACCAGCATGCCGTAGAGGGTGTTCTCGGGGCCCTCGTGGCTGCCTCCACGGTGGGCGGCCACGCCGGGCACGGCCAGGTGCCAGGCTGGCAGCTGGGCCATCCTAGGCCTCCTTGCGGGGGATCGAGGCCAGCGGTTCGAGGTCCGAGAGGCCCAAGAGGTCCAGGGCCTCCCAGAGGACGGGCGCGCTGCCGGTTTCCCCTGCGTGGACCCGGCACATGTCGGTCAGGAGGCGAAGCGCCCTGGCGGTGGACAGATCCTCTCGTAGCGCGTCGAGGAGCTTGTCTCGCTGGTCGGCCAGCTGGCCCTCGGGGACCCCGGGCCGGGCGTCCTGGAGGGCTTCCTCTACGGTGCGGAGGAGCTCCTCGGCCCGGGCCAGGAGGGCTGGGCTCCACTCCATGGTGTCCCGGTAGTAGGTGAACAAGCAGGCGGCTCGGACCTTGGCAGGGCCGTGGTGGTCCAGGGCGTCGGCCAGGGTGACGTAGTTACCGCGGCTCTTGCTCATCTTCTCTTTGTCCATGGTGACCAGCCCGTTGTGGACCCAGAGGTTGGCGAAGGTCTCCCCGGTGAGGCACTTCGCGATGGCGCGCTCGCACTCGTGGTGGGGGAAGACGAGGTCCATGCCGCCGCCGTGGATGTCGATGGTGTCGCCCAGCAGGTCGGTGGCCATGACCGCACACTCGGTGTGCCAGCCGGGACGTCCCTTTCCCCAGGGGGCCTCCCAGCGTTTCCCGAGCTCGTCGTCGTCGCGCCAGAGGATGAAGTCGAAGGGGCTCTCGCGACCGCCCCAGGCCTCCTCGGGGACGGCGTGGACGACGGCCGAGGCCGGGTCGCGGCCCAACAGGCCCCCGAAGTCGGGGATGTCGCAGACCCGGAAGGCCATGCCGCCTGGGATCTCGTAGGCGCACTCGTGGTCCTCCAGGGTGCCGGTGGCCTCGATGATCTTATCCAGGTACCGGGTGACCCGGGGGAAGTCGTGGGCGTGGAGGATGGCCAGTTGGTCCATCGTGTCGAAGTAGGCCTCGATCATCTCCTCGGCGTACGCGTCGATGCTGACCCCCCGGGCTTGGGCGCGCTTGGTGATGGCCCACTCGACGTCGGTGAAGTTCTGGACGTGGTGGACGTCGTAGCCGGCGTGCTCAAGGACCCGCCGGAGGACGTCGAAGATGATGTAGGAGCGGGCGTGGCCGACGTGGGGCTGGCCGCTGACCGACACGCCGCAGACGTACATGCGGATCTTGCCGGGTTCGATGGGGTCCAGGGGTTGGACCTCGTGGCTGTAGCTGTTGTACAGGCGGATCTCGGCAGGCTCGTCGGTCGGTTCAGCCAATCTCTTGCCCTCCTGCGGCGACCATGGCGTCGCGGTCCTCCTCGACGGTGGGACCCATGCGCATCTCCAGGGGCGTGTCCACGGCCATGAAGCCCCGGCATCCCCATGAGGTCTTGGCGGCCCAGGAGGGGCCTGGGTAGGTGACCTCGACCTCGCCCTCGGGGACCCGGACGAGCAACCCGTCGACCAGGGCTTGGGCGTGGCGGGCCTCGCCGCCGCGCACGACAACGGGTCCGATCTCGGTGAGATCCTCGGCGGGCCGGGCCATCCCGAACCCGAGCAGGTCGCCGGCGTCGTCGACCAGGGCGATGGCCACCTCCGGGTGGTCGGCGGCCTGGTCCCGGAGGAGCCGGGCTCGGTCGCCCGGGAACACGGCCCGGTCGAGCTCGATGGCGGCGTCGAGGTGGTCGGCCAAGGGCTCCACCTCCGGATCCCGGCCGCGCTTGTGGGTGCCCCGGGCGATGGTGTACTCGGCCTCCCCCGCGAAGCCCATCCGTTCGTAGAGCGGGATGGCTTTGGGGGTGGCGTAGAGCTTGACCGTGGTGCAGCCGTGGTCCTGGAGGGCGGCCACGGTGGCTTCGGTGACCTGGCCGCCGAGCCCCTGGCCCCGGTGCTCCTCAAGGATGAGCACGTCGCCGATCCAGCCGACCCGGCCCCAGGGGAACCCCAGAGCCATGCCGATGGCCTGCCCGTCGTCGACGATCAGCCGCCCGCAGCCCTCGGTCCAGCCCACCAGGCGCTCGAAGGCTTGGTCGCTGTAGTCCCAAGCTCGGCCGAGCGGGAGAGCGGTCTCGAGGGTGGTGTCGTCCAGGGGCTGGAGCTCCACCGTCAGGCCTCCTCCCCGGGCTCCGTGTCAGCGGGCTCGGTGAAGCCCTCGTCACACTCGAAGCTCCCGAAGGTCAGGAAACGGTCGGCGTTCCTGGCGGTCTTCAGGGAGCACGGGCCGTACTCATCGTCCTCGGCCCCGTACCCGGAGCCGCACTCAAGGCAACGCCGGTACCGGCGGTCCTCGGGCAGGGGGTCACGGTCGACCTCTGGGGTGCCAGCGCGAAGCTCGGTCACATCCACGCGGCTCTCGGCCACGGGTGGGAGCAAGAGAGCAGATGCATAACCATTGCCCTCTGGCCTCTTGGGGCGTGTTTCAGGCCCGCCCGGTGAGCACGAGCACGATCGCCACGACGGCCAGGGTCAAGGCGATCCCGGCGAGCAGGCCGATCCAGACCCCGATGCCATCGGAGCTGTCATCGGAGGCTCGCTGGCCGTCCTGGGTCGGTTGGGCCTCGCCGTCCGGGGGGAAGGGATCCTCGGTGTTGGGCCCTTGGGGCGTCGGTTCGGCGGGATCGGTGTCGTCGGAGGGAGGGGCCGGTGGCTGGCCGTCCTCATCGGGCCGGGCCTCGTCCAGGGTGGCCGTATGACCGATCCGGTCGGCCGCACCCGGGCACTCGGCATCCTCGCTCTCGGGGACGCTCTGGGGGTCTGTCGGCTCGTCGCCGATGGCGAAGGCCTCGGAGGTCGCCGACAGGCCTCCTGTGTCGGTGACGGTCACCCGGAGGTGGGTGACGTGCTGGGGCGGATCGGTCACGGTGACCTCGACGGGCTGGAAGGCGAACGGACCCCGGTAGGTCTCCAGCCGGGTGGTCTCGTCGGGCTGGAACGTGCTGGCCGTCCCGGCGTGAAGGTCGATGGTCGCAAGGTCGTGGGAGGTCGGCATGAGCCAGGCCACCGTCAGGTTCCCGTCGGTCTTGTCGGCCTGGAGGACGACAGGGGCGAAAGGCGCCTTGTTCTGGGTGGTGACCTCCAGGGGCTCGGAGGCGATGTGCCACGGGTCGGCGTCCCTGAGGACCTGGAACGTGTAGGGAGTGTTGTCGCAGAGGTCCTCGACGGTGTGCTCTCCGGCCTCAGGTCCGGACTCGTGGAAGACCTCGCCCACGGGGGCCCAGCGGAGCCGGTGGCCGGTGATCTCATCGGCGGACGCCGTGTCCCAGGTCAGGGTCGCCTGGTCGGTGCCGGTGGCTTGCTCGGTGAGCACGGGGCGGTCTGGGGCCTCGGGACCGAGGACCACGATCGCCTCAGCCGGTCGGTCGCCGCCGCCGCGGGCCACGATCTCCTGTTGGTCGCCCTCCCAGGTGGCCTCGTAGGTGGTCGAGGCGTCTGGCGAGGCGTCGCAGGTCTCCCAGGAGGTGCCCATGCCGAAGAAGCCACCGGGTTCGGCCTCCTCGATGACCACGTGGATCGTGGCCGGTAGCTCGACGGCCTCGACCACGGTGAACGCGGCGTACTCCGGGGCCTCCTGATCCTGGGCTTTGACGGTCTGCAGGCGCTGGTGACCGTCGACGCTCACGGTCACCCGCAGGTCGCCGGGGCCGGCCAGGCTGCCGTCGTCGCTGCAGCCAAGGTCCTCGGCGCTCACGACGTTGATCGCCAGGTCGCTGGTGTCGTTCCCCTGCGCGATGGCCAGCGGGCTGGCGAGCTGTACGACGACCAGGATCGCGATGAGGGATCGGTTCGTCATGGTCACACCGACGGGTGCCTCCCAGGGTCGACCCGTCGAGCCAAGAGCCCGGCGGGTCCTATGTCAACCTTCCCACGTCGCTCAAGGTGAACGCGGTGGAGGCCCCCGACCAAGTCTCGACGTTCGACGAACCTGGGGACCCGTGGGATCAGGCCGGCCGGGAGCGTCCCACCAACAGGGCACCCAGGAGGCCGACCAGGGGAGCCCAAGGCGGCACGGGGATGCCGTCGGTGTCCTCGTCCGGGGTCTCTTCGCGGTCCTCGCCGTCGCCGGTGTCGCCATCCCCGCCATCGTCGCTGTCGGTCCCGTTGCCTGCGTCCCCGGCGGGGTCCACGCTAACCTCGAGCCACATGCCCATGAGCTCGTGGTTGTCGACCTCGCACCAGAGGTAGAGGCTCTCGGCGTCGCTGGGGACCGTGAAGCTGGCGTTGGTCTCCTCCCCCGCGTCGATGGTCGACGTGTTGGCGAAGGCGTCACCGGCAGCGGTGTCCCGGGTGTCCGTGTCCGCGTTGTCGGGGGTGGTCACGTACGCGTTGTGGGGAGCCTCACCCTCGTTGATCAGGGAAAGCTGGACGAGCTCGCCCTGCTGGACGCCGTCGAGCTGGCCCTCGGTGACGGTCAAACAGTAGAGCTTCTGTTCAGCGGTCGGGCAATCCGGGCCCTCCTGGGCAGCCACGGTGACCTGGGTGAACGCGGTCCCTGTGGGGGCCAGCAGGATAAGAACAGCCAGAGCCGCGAGGGTAAGACCTAGGCGCATCACACCCTTGAGGGTCCCCGTCCTGTAAAAAGGCCGGGGGGGGGGTCAACTCTGGGCCAGGATGGCCTCGATGATCTCCTCGCGGGGCCGTCCTGGGTCGACCTCCACCCCGATGGCCTCGGCGTGCTGCAGCAGCTCAGACCGGGTCCAATCCTGGATGGCCTCCTCGTCCGGGGGCGGCGGTCCGCCAGGGTCGCCGACCCGCCGGTCCAGGCTGGGATCCGTGGCACGTTCATCGAGCGGGCCCGGGTCTGCCGCATCCTCTCTAGCGTCGTCGGCCATGGGATAACCTCGCAAGCAGTTGCTCGGTCTTCCCCTATCAACCTGTCCCTGCCGGCGTCAGTCTCGGGCGTCGGCCAGCAGACGCTCGACGAGTTGGTCACGAGGGAGGCCAGGCTCGGCCTCGACACCGTAGGCCTCGGCCAGGTGCATCAGATCGAGGCGGCTCATGCCCGAGAGGCCCTCGGGGTCGAGATCGGGGCGGCCGTCGGCCTCGACGGAACCCTCGGTCGACCAACCACCGGTCCGCGCGTCCGTCCGCATCGTCTCGGCTCGCATCATGGCGACACGGGGACGGGCACACGGCGCACTTAGCCTCTGTTGGTGCCGCCTCGGAACGGGTAGCAGGGCGGTCGAAGCGTCGCCAGGGTCGGTGACATCGAGGTCACGGTTCGCCGTTGTTCGCTTCCTTCCAGCGTCCCCGGTGCTCCTCTCCCTTCCTGAAGGCGCCCTTGGCCTGCCGTTCCTGGGGCCAGAAGGCGATCACAGCGAGGATCCCATAGAAACCGAGGACCATCGTGACGACGACCTCTCCTGGGACGATGCCCACGGCTGCCTCGGCCGCGAACCCGAACGGCGTGGCGGAGAGCAGCGAGAGCTGGACGAACCAGGAGGCCAGCAGGATGACCAGCAGGTAGAGGTAGATGCGACGCAGGCGGCGGCCGATGGCCTCCACGTAGGACATCTTGATGGCGGGGGCCCGTAGATCCTCACCGAGCAGCTTGCGCCACTCTCGGTGCGTGGCGCCCTTGGGGTGCAAGGCGTTGGCGAAGAGGTTCTCCTCCAGGAGGCGCACGCGGCTGCGCCAGACGTCGTACATCCGGTAGCGCCTGGCCTCGAAGACCAGGAAGATGGTGACCATCAGCATGCCGACCACGATGACCCCATGGGGGCTGTTCACCGTCGAGAACGCCCAGGTGATCAGGGTGGCGGTGATGACAACGGCCCAGTTGGAGGTCTTGTCCAGCCGGTCGCGCCAGGTCGTGGCCCGGCCGACCTCGCCCCGGTAGAAGTGGCCCATCAGCGATAGGAAATCCGAGCGCTCCATGGCGGCCTCGGCGGCGACCTCCCGGTGCTCGGGAGCCTCCGGGTCGAAGTCCTCGCCAGGCAAGGGCTCCTCTTCCGGGCCTTGGCCGATCTGGCTGTGGGAGGGCGACCACTCGTCCTCGTCGTTATCCACCATGGCAGCACCCTGCAGCGTAGGTGGGGTCCCTGCCCTATAAACCCCACCGGGACGGCCTCAAAGGTGGTAGGGCTCCCAGGCCTCGCGGAGGGCGGTCGGGATCGGTGTCGGGCGCCCTGCCTGGTCGATGCAGACCCGCACGATGGTCGCCTCGGCGATCCGTGTGCCGTCCCTGTCGGTGGCGACCAGCCTGAAGGTCGCGGAGGTTTCACCGATGGCCGCCAGGCCGATCCGGAGGTCGAGCACGTCCCCCTCGGGCGGGGCTGGGAAGGCCATCTCGTGGCGGACCACCGGTACCCGGATGCCCAGGTCGGGTTCCACGTCCTTCTCGACGAACCCCACGTGCTCCATGAGGTCCTCGAAGGCGTCCTGGAAGAACTCGGCGTAGGCACCGTGGAAGATCATGCCGGCCCGGTCCATGTGGTGGAACCGGACCTTGGCCTCGGTCTCGAAGGCGGGCACGCTCGGGCAAGCGGCACGGGGGTACATGCTGGTGTCGGCCGCGTGACCACCCGTCCGTTGAGCCCCTCACGCGCTCGTCGCGCCGAAGGCGGCAAGGGGGGGCGTGTTGGTCGGTGCCAGCCCGCGGGCCGCCGGCGGCGTGGCATCCCGGGTGAGAAGACCCGGCAACTCCCGGGGGGACTCGGCCACAGCCCAGGGGCGCTCTGCCGGATCCCCAGGTCGATGGGGGTCCTGGCAGCCCCAGCCGGCAAGCACGGTCCGCATGCCCAGCCGCTTGGGCCAGCGGACATCGTAGGTGGGCCAGTCGCCGACCATCGCGGTCCGCACCGGGTCCCCCTGGAGGGCGCGCAAGGCCTGCTGGAACGGCTCCGGGCCTTGCTTGCCTCGGGGTGTCTGGTCCCGGGTGACGACCAGATCGAAATGGCGTCCCAGACCGGCGGCCGCCAGGCGCTCTTCAGCGCGGGCACTTGGGGCGTCGGTCACGACAGCCAGCTCAAGGCCCTGGGCCGTCAGCTCGGTGATCGTCTCGGGGATGCCCGGGTAGGGTCGAAGCGAGGACCGGTAGGCACGGTGGGCCTGCTCCTCGGCCTCCAAGAGCGTCTGGTCGGGCAGGTGGATGTTCCAGCGGGCCAGGGCCGTGGCGATCCCTTTGGCCGGATCCTCACCGTTCTGGAGGGTGAGCTCGATCAGCTCGCGGGCGAGCCGGCTACGCTTGCCCGGTGGGACCAGCGGCCGCGCCCAGGCACGGGCCCAGGCTCGGATGGCGGGCAGGAAAGGGACCAGGGTGTTGTCGAGGTCGAAGAGCACGTGATCGAGCTCGCTGTCGTGCATGGTCCCCGCCATGTCCCCTGTCCCCAAGCGCCTCCCGCCGAACCGTTCGACGTCCGACCGCACGACACGTAGCTGGTTCCCTTCACCGGCGGGACCGGGGCCAGCCGACCCTATCATACAAGTAGCCCGTGCTCCTTCCTGGTCGTCGCGAGGAAGCCCCTTGGTCGTCGTGTTCGGTACGCTTGGTTTCACGCCCGAGAAGTTCCTGCCTAGCCTACGGCATCACGCCCCCATCGAGGAAGTCCGTCTCTTCCATGATTCGGACAAACGGTCGCAGGATGCCGCCCACGACGTACAGGTCTACTGCAAGGAACTGGGCGTGACCTGCAAGACCGTCGAGGTCGACGCCTTCGACATCATCGAAGCCGCCGACGCCATCCGGAAGGAGGTCCGTGCCTTCGACCGGGGCGAGATCGTCTTCAACATGACCGGTGGCACCGCCATCCTGTCCTGTGCAGCCCTGTTGGTAGCGGTGCTGGACGGGGTGCGGGCCGAGACCGTGGACCTGAGGGACCTCAAACAAGCGCCCGAGGCCCTGCCCTTGTTGACCATCTCGTACAAGGAGCTGCTCACCGACGCCCAACGCCGGGTGCTGCGCGCCATCACCGAGTTGGGTGAGGACGTCACCCAGCGGGACCTGGTCGAGGAGCTGGGCCTGCGTAAGGCGACGATCAGCCACCACGTCAAGACCCTCAAGGAGCGAGGCCTGGTCCAAGGTCGAAGCGCCGAGGACGGACGGATGGAGTACCTGGACGTGCCGCCCTCGGCCAACCTGCTTCTAGCCGATCCACCGCCGGGCGCCGAGTGACGCCTATGGTCCAGCGCGACCTCTTCTCGGTCGAGGGGCCCGTCCAGGGATGGACCCGCCAAGCGATCGTGGCGATCCCCTACGACCACGTCCACGTCTTCGCCACCGACCCGGAGGCCGAGGGGATCGAAGCGCTCGGTCGGTTGGTCGAGATGGCCGGTGGATCCTTCTCCGTCCAGTCGGTGCCAGGCGACGACCTGCTGGGGGCTTTCGAGGTGATCCGTGACCGCTTGACCCTGGTCCGGGACGGGTCGGCGGCCTGCCAAGTCAACGCTGGCAAGGACGCCAACCTGCTGTCGGCCGCCGGCCTCTTGGCCTGCCTCCACACAGGTGTCGAGGCGCACTTCCTGGATGAGTCCGGCCATACCCAGGTGCCGGTGCTCACCGAGGCACCGCTGGCGCGTCTGCTCGGGGAGGAAGAGAAAGCGGCTCTGGCTGGGTTCCCCGACGAGGGGATCCACATCCGCAGGGTCTCGGAGCACGACCCGGAGGCGTTGAACGGGCTGCGGGACCGCGGGTTGATCGAGCTAGACGGGGACCGGTTGTCCTTGACCTCGACAGGTCGTTCTTACAGGGCGCACGTCACCGGCTGATCACGGCGCGATGGTCCGGATATCGAGCAGGCGCTTGAGATCGGTCTCGTAGGTCTCGGGGCTTGTCTCCAGGCTGGCCGGGATACCCTCCCAGCGATCATCGGAGAGCAGCGGCTCGAAGCCCTCGAGGCCCAGGTTGCCCTCGTCGATGGCCGCGTGGCCGTCCTTGTGGTCACCGAACCCGTAGCGGGCGTCGTTGAGATGCCAGCTGGCCACCCGGTCTAGGCCGAACGCGCCGTCCAGGCGGTCCATGGTCGCCTCGTAGGCTTCCGGGCGCAGATCCAGGCCGGCGGCGAACAGGTGGCAGGTGTCCAGGGTGACCGCCAGCCGGTCGGCCGGGAACGCGTCGGTCCAGGCACCGATGTGGTCGGGATCGTGGCCGACCTGGTTGCCCGCGCCCGGCATGCCTTCGATCATCAGGAGCGTGTCGGTGGGGGCCCGGTCGAGGACCTGGCCGATGCCCTGGGTGACGCGCTCGAGGCCGAAGCTCTCGCCCTCCCCCTTGTGCGAGCCGGGGTGGAAGCAGACGCCCAGCAGGCCCAGGCGGCTGGCGCGCTCCAGCTCGACCACGAGGGCGTCCACGCTCTTGTCGAACTGGTCGTCGTCGGGCGAGGCGATGTTGATCAGGTAGGAGCCGTGGGCGAAGACCTCGTCCAGCGCGTAGCCGAAGGCCTCGACGGCCTCCTGGAAGGCCTCGACATCCTCCTCGGTGAGCTCCGGGGCCGCCCACTGCCGCTGGTTCTTGGTGAAGATCTGGAAGGCTTCCGCGTCGTAGGTCTCGCGGGCCTCCTCTGGCGCGTTGTGGAGGCCGCCGGCGATGGACGCGTGGACACCGAGTTTCATCGGGCGGTCAAGGACGCTTCCACGTTTGAGGCTTCGGGCCCCCGGGGGGAGAAGGGCTTTGGACCGGCCCGGTCCTGTCGGCTCGTGTCTGACACCTCGATGGAGACGGTCCTGGCCAGCTCGGTGCCCGGCAACGAGCGGTCCCCCGCCGAGGAGCACCTCCCGGGCGCCCGGATCACCGACCAGCCGCTCTCCAAGCGTCTGGTCGACGAGCACGCAGACGCTCGGGTCCTGGCCTGCATGATCCACGATCCCGTCTCGGTGTCCCTGCTGGACGGCTTCGAGGACCTCGAGGGCCTGGTGACCCGAAGCGACGGGTTCGACCACCTGCCTCTGGCGTGGTTGGCCAAGCAGGGCATCCCGGCCTACCACCTCCACGACTACGCCGTCCCGGCGGTGACCGAGCACACGCTTGGCTTCATCCTGGCGCTGCTCCGGCGACATCCTGAGGCCCAGACCACCACCTTGGAGGAACAGCGATGGGAGCGCTCGCACCTGACCGGGCGAGGTCTGCCTGACGTGACGATCGGCGTGTTGGGGACCGGCAGGATCGGTTCCCGGGTCGTCCGGACCCTCCTCCACCTGGGGGCCACCGTCGTCGGCCACGACATCGAGCCGGACGACGAGCTGGCGGATCTGGAGGGGTTCAGCTACACCGGCTCCTACGAGGACCTGCTGGCGGTCAGCGACGTCCTGAGCATCCACGTACCGCTCAAGGAAGACACCCGAGGCATGGTGGACCAGCGAGCCCTGGAACGGCTACCGGACGACGCGCTGGTGGTCAACACGGCCCGGGGCGACATCGTCGACCAGGCCGCCGCCGAGCGGGCCCTCCGGGAGGGCCATCTGGCCGGCTACGCCGCCGACGTGATGCCCGGCGAGCCCGATCCGCCGGATCTCGAGCGGTTCGCCGGCCTCGACACGGTGCTCATCACCCCACACCTGGCGGCCTACGACCACCGGACCACAGCGTTGAGGTACGAGAGGACGGCCGAGATCGTCCAGGCGATCCTCGATAAGGAGCTGGCCCGGGTCGACCGCTACCGGGTCGCGTGACGATCGTCCGACTGGGGGGTCCCTTGGAGATGGAAGAAGAAGAGGGGAGGACGCTGGCCCCGTCAGGGGCCAGCAGAGATGCTCGAGCTAGCGCCGGCGACCTGCCGCGGCCAGGGCGAGGCCGATCGCGGCGACCGCACCGAGCAGCGTCATGCCGGGCACCTCTTGGATGGTCTTGTCCACGGTGCCTTCGGCCGAGGTAGGCTCGAGCACGACACCGGTGCGCGGATCGTGGAGGATCGTGTCACCGCGCGGGTAGCTTAGCGCGTGGGCGCGCTTGACCGTGTATTCCTTGTCCTTGTCGTCCTCCGAGTCGTTGTCCTCGTTCGAGCTACTGTCCTTCTCCTCGGTCTGGTTCTCGAGCACCGTGGTCTTCACCGGCTCGTCGGTGCCGTTCACCTCGGCCTGGTCGTCCCAGGCGTAGAGGAGACCGACGCGCACATCGCGGACGTGGTGGGTACCCTTGACACCCTCGTCATCCTCGGGCTGCGCGGCCTGATCCTCGGAGGTGGTCTCGGTCTGCTGGATCAACGCCAGCTGGGTGCCGTTCTCCACGAAGGGGTAGTCCTTCACGGTGAAGTCCATCTTGACCTCCGTCGGGTCCAGCTGGGTCCCGTTGTGGACCGCGCCGGCGCCGTAGACGTAGATGTCGATGCCGACGGTACCGTTGTCGGTCCGGTTGGGTGCCACGTTAGGCAGCTCGTCAGGGAGCTCCTCGGTCTGCTCTTGGGGCTGGAGCTCGCCGCGGGCGATGATCCGCTGGCCCACCGTGCCGTCGTCACCGGTCGCATCGGAGGTCTCGAGATCCTCCCACTCGACCTGACCGAAGGCCGGGCCGGTGGCGAACTCGTCAGCGCCTTCGCTCAGCATGTACCCGCTGACCACAGGCTCACCCTCGTCGTACTTGCCGTTGTCGTTCTCATCCTCGTACTCGACAAGCTGATGGAGCTGGGTCTTCAGATCCTTGTCGAACTGGGTGTCGTCGCCTGTGGCGTTCGCGGAGACCTCGTAGGTGGTGTCCTGGGTGCTGAACGTGATGCCTAACTCGCTTTCGAGGTCGCCGACGTCCCGTTCGTAGGTGATCTTGACCTCGTCGTCGCTCGTCTCGATGTTCTGCTCCACGCTGGCGTCCTGGGCCGTCACCGTCGCCGGTACGGCCACAAGCGCCAGCGCGATCAACGCGGGCAGTAACTTGTTCAGGTTCATGCCGACCACTCCAGGCCCCAGGTGGTCGAGCGTCTCCCTAATAAGATTTGGAACAAGAGTCGAAGCTATCAGGAGACCTCGGGACAGCACCACACATATAGAAGCTCTTTAACGTTGAAAATTAGGGTTTATTCCCTAGGTGATCTTCGGAAAGGATAGACGTATACGTCTTCTTTTATTCACGCCTCCCGTGAAAAGATGGTACGAAAATCGAAAAGAGACGGGATCCGGGGGAACCCCCCGGCAGGGGTCGCAGCCGGGGCCTACCGCCGTCGAAGGGCGACAGCGCTAGCACTGGCGACGGCCAGCAGGCCGATCAGACCGACGCTCGGGACGTCGTCGGTGACACCGTCCAGGCCCCCCATGCTCTGCGTCGAGAGCTGGGCACCGACACGAGGGTCGTGGAGGATCTTGTCCCCTCGCGGGTAGCTGAGCGCGAAGCGCCGCTCTGTCTCTTGCGAGACCTCGTCGTCCTCTTGCTCGGTCTCGTTCTCGCTCTCGAACAACGTGGTCCCGACGGGCTGTGTCTCGCCGTCGACGGTGGCCTCGTCGGCCCACGAGAAGCGCAGATCGGCCTCGAGGTCACCGAGGTCGACGCCGGAACCGACGCCCTCCTCGCCCTCAGCCTCGATCTCCTGCTCGGCCTCCGTGTCCAGGAGGATCGCCAGGTCTGTTCCCTCCTTGACGTACGGGTAGTTCTCGATCATCAGGTCGGCCTTGACCTCGCTGGGGGTCAAGAGCTGACCGTCGTGCTGGGTCACGTTGCTGTAGACCCAGAGATCGAGCCCGAAGGTGCGGTTCTCGCCCTGTCCGAGCGCGGCGGTCACCGTCTCGATCGGGTCGTCGGAGGCGAACATGGCACGGCCTTGGATGTGGTGGCCGGGTTCGCCCTCGTCGGACTCGGTCTCGCTGACGTTGAGGGGTTGCCAGGTGACCGTCCCGTTGGCGGGCTCCTCGGTCTGCTCCTCGGAACCCTCGGAGAGCAACCAGGAGCTTTCCACCGGCTCACCGTCGTCGTACTTGCCGTTGTCGTTCTCATCGGCGTACTCGACGAGCTGGTGGAGCTGGGCCTCGAGCGCCTGCTCGGTCTCCTGGGTGGCGTTCTCACGCTCTGCCTCGACCAGGAAGCCGGCGTCCTCCGTGCTGAAGCGGATCTCGACGGTGGCCTCCTCGTCGTCCTTCTCGTAGGTGGTCTCGATCACGGCCTCATCGTCGGAGACCTCGACGTTCTGTTCATACGCGCTGTCCTCCCCCTCTTGTGCCAGGGCACCGAAGGGAGCTGCGATCAGGATGGCCAAGGCCATCCAGACGGTGGGTTGGGTTCTCATCTCAGCACCACGCCCTCCGTCCGAGACCATACACATGAACGCTTTGCCTAGGCGTTCGAAATATAGTAGGGACCTCGAAAACGGCAGATAACGAAGGTAAACGCCCCTTAACGTCCACTAACGAGGGTTCTAGAACTATGGATTCGCCCATATCGATGATATTATGGTAGATGGTGGCACGGGGAGACGGGGGTGCCGACAGGCTGCCGGCTCCCACCGTGAGAGGAGGGATCTGGCCCGATCGCGGCTACTCCTGGAACTCGGTGTAGCCGCACTGGCCGCAGGCGGTGCGGTTGGGGTGCTCGGCCATGAACACACCGTCGCCGCACTTGGGGCAGCTCTTCCGCGTGCGGGTGATCTCGTCACCGTCGATCTCGTACAGCTCGCGCTTGTTGGCCATGGTCAGGCCGCCTCCAAGAGGCCGTTGCGGACGAGCAGGTGCTCGGGCTCGGCGTGCAGGGCGGCCTCCTTGGTCTCGTAGACCTTGGCGTAGCCCTGGGTCGCGCCGCGACCGAACTCGCTCTTCATGTTGTCGACGATGACGTTGCTCGCGTCGCCTCCGGTCTTGGAGGCTACTAGCTCTTGGACCTGGGATCGGTCGGGGGTGGGCTCGCCTTGGTGGTGTAGGACGAACTCGACCTCCTGTCGATCCAGGGTGGTGTTCTCGAGTTGTTCTATGATCTCGATCTGCATATCAGACGACCTCCATGTTAGCGAGCAGCTGGAGCGCT
>CAZBKU010000046.1:0-8022 GCA_964492585.1 uncultured Thermoplasmatales archaeon
GACCGGTCGGCCAAGCCCGGGGTCCCCATCACGGGTGAGGTCACGGTCACCAACGTCGGCAACACCCAGGAGACCGTCACCCTGTCGCGGTCGGCCAGCCAGAGCACCGTCCCGGCCTGGTGGAACCTGACCTTCGGCGATGCAAGCGCCGAGCTTGCACCGGGGGGGACCCTGGAGACGACGTTCCAGCTCAACCTCACCCAGAACGCCACCGCCGGAGACCACCGCCTCGTGTTGGTCGCCAACGGGACCGGCGGGAACCCGCCGGTCGCCCTGGCCGAGTCGACGGTCGCCGTCGAGCAGATCCACGACGTCGGCCTCGGTGGGCAGACCGTCGAGCTCGCCCTCCTACCCGGTCAGGAAGGCAGCTTCGAGCTCGACCTGAACAACACCGGCAACGGGAACGACACCCTGGAGCTGTTCGCCACCCGTCCGGACCAGAACTGGACCATCGACGCCCAGCCCACCCGGACCATCCTTGGACCCGGGGAGGGCACCCCAGCCCGCCTGGCCGTCACACCGCCACCCGGCCACAGCCCCGAGGACGGGTTCCGGCTCACCGCCAAGGCCGTCACCGGCGGTGGCGAGGACCGAGCCACCGACACCCTCGATCTCACCGTCGACATCCTGGAGGGATCCCACATCCGCGCCGAGGGTGTCCCCCAGGCCCCCAAGGTCGACCCCGAGCACGGCGCCTCCCTCTCGATGACCCTGGTGAACACCGGCAACCAAGAGGGCGCCGCCACCGTCGACGCCGAGGCCCCCGATGACTGGGGGGTCTCGCTGGGGACCCGAGAGGCCGACCTGGCGCCCCTGGAGAGCCGCCCCCTCACGGTCACCATCACCGCCCCCCAGGGCGCCCAGCCCGGCGACGCAGCCGACATCCGGCTGACCGTCACCAACCAGGGTGATGGCCCCGAGAACACGGTGGTCCTGCCCGCCGTGGTCGGCGGTCCCGACCTGAGCGTCGGGTTCGAGAGCATCCCGGCCCAGGTCCCCACCGGGACGGTCCAGGACCTCACCGTCGAGGTCGACAGCCAGGGCCTCAAGGATGCACCGGCCACCGACTTGGTCCTCACCGCCCGGGGCGAGGCCGGGACCGAGACCATCGCCCGGTGGGACATCGACACCCTGGCCACCGGCACCAGCACCAACCGGACGACCGCCTGGGACACCACCGGGTGGACCGGGACCGTGGTCCTCACCGCCGAGGTCGACCCCGGCGGAGACATCGTCGAGGAGTCCTCGAGCAACGACGCCGCCACCCGATCCGTGTTCATCTCCACCACCCAGATCGCCATCTCCACGCCGCCGCCGCTCGACGTGGATCCCGGCCAGACCGTCCGGTTCACCACCCCGCCCTTGGCCCTGGCGGTCACCAACACCGGCAACGACGCCGGCCGGTTCCAGGTCTCGGTCACCGACGAGGGCGGCTGGATCGACGAGACCGCCCAGGTCTCCCTGGACCCCGGAGCCTCCCGCGAGATCCCCGTCACCTTCACCGTGCCGCGGCCGGCCGGCCGCGTGGTCGACAACGTGACCGTCGAGGCCGCCCCGGTCGACGATCCGGCCGACGCCACCCAGGCCACGTGGACCCTCTCGGTCCGGGACCTGGCCCCGCCGCGCGTGGTCGAGGTCGACCTGGATCCGCTGCCGACCTGGGGCCTTGAGGCCCGCTACCCGATCACCTGGGACGACGGGACCGGGGTCCAAGGCGGGTTCGCCACGATCCAGGGGCCCGACGGGACCACCAGCGAGGTCCCCATCGAGGTCACCCAGGACGCGGTCCTCCTGGTCTGGCAGCCCCAGGCCGCCGGGCTCCATCAGCTCGAGATCCATCTCGAGGACCTGGCCGGCAACAGCGCCCCGAACCCACCGGTCGAGGTCAACGTCACCCCACCAGACCCGCCCTCGATCACGCTGCCCGGCCAGGGCCCGGTGGCCCCCGGCGACCCGGTCAAACCCAACCTCACCGCCACCGCCGACCTTCAGACCGTGGTCGCTCACACCCAGGGCACCAGGGTCGAGCTGACCGAGCCCTACTGGGTCGACACGACCGGCTGGTCCGAGGGGACCCACGAGGTCAGGATCGTGGTCAACGACACGCTGGGCCAGACCGCCGAGGTCACCGGCGAGGTCACCATCGACGCTACGCCACCGGTCCTTGCATCGGCCAGCGCCGACCCCTCGCGCCCAGGATCCGGTGACGATGTCACCGCTCGGGCCACCTTCGACGAGCCCGTCGAGGAGGTCCGGTTCCTGCTGGTCACCGACGACGGGCGCCGGATCAGCAAGGCGGCCACTGGCCTGAGCGACACCACCTGGGAGGCCACGTTCGCCATGCCCGACGACCCGGTGGAACAGGTCGACGTGCAAGCTGTCGACCTGGCAGGCAACGCCGTCCTCCACGAGGCCGCCATCGACCTGGAGACCAGCTCGGCGATCCCCGGCCTGCAAGCCTGGGTCGTCCTCGTGGTCACGGTCGTGGGGGCTCTGTTGGCCCGCCGGGAGAGGGCCGGGTGACCGTGCTGCCCTCCAGCCCCCAACCTTCTTCTCCGTGCCCTCCATCGGTGACCCCGTGAGCTTCCCGCCAGAACCCAAGCCGTCGGCCATCGTCATCCTGCGACATCCCGACGGGGAGATCTACCTGGTCAAGCGCCCGAAGGGCAGCCGGTTCTTCCCCGGGTTCTACGCGTTCCCAGGCGGGGCGCTGGAGGCGCAGGACGGCGACCCGGGTTACCTCTCGGCCCTGGTGGCCTGCGCGCAGCGGGAGCTGGCCGAGGAGACCCTGGTCGACGTGCCCGCCACCCGGTTGGAACCGGCCGGGCGGGTGGTCACCCCCGAGTTCTCCCCGATCCGCTACGACACCCAGTTCTTCCTGGCCCAGCTCGATGAGCACGTGGAACCCGAGCCCCAGGCACCCGAGCTGGCCGGTGGGGCCTGGTTCCAGCCCCACGAGGCCCTGGAAGCGTGGAAGGACGGCGTGATCCGGCTCCCGCCGCCGGTGATCCACAGCCTCGAGGTTCTGGCCGACCAGGGCCCCGAGGGGCTGGTCGCCAAGGGCACCGAGGTCCAGGACTTCCCGATCGCCTTCGCTACCGGCCTGCGCGTCGAACCGTTGGAGGTCGGCACGTTGCCGCCCCACACCCACACCAACGCCTTCGTGCTCGGCGAGGACGAGCTGGCCGTGGTCGACCCCGGGGCCACCGGCAGCGCGCTGGACCCCCTGCTCGACGGGTTGGACGAGCTCTCCAGGCCCGACGGGGGTGTGGCCTGGGTCCTGCTCACCCACCACCACGAGGACCACGTGGCCGGGCTCGAGGAGATCGTCCAGCACTTCGGATCGAAGCTGGCGTGCTCGGCAGAGACCGCAGAGCGCCTGGGCCGCAAGGCCGACCTGGTGCTCACCGACGGCGACACGCTCGAGGTCGGCGGGGTCACCATCGAGGCCGTCGAGACCCCGGGTCACGCTCCGGGCCACCTGGCCTTCCACGTGCCCCGGTCCCAGGCGATCCTGCCCGGCGACCTGGTGGCCGGTATCGGGACTGTCCTGATCCCGCCCGGCGAGGGCGACATGGCCGACTACATGGCCAGCCTGGAGCGCCTGGCCGACCTGGCCGAGGCCAAGGGCACCCGCCTCTTGTTCCCGGCCCACGGCCCGCCCAGCTTCCAACCGGTCGAGACGCTGCGCGGGACCCTCGAGCACCGGCGCGACCGGGAGGCCAAGGTCCTCGATGCGGTGCCCCGGGAGGGTGCCACGGTGGAGACCATCGCCGAGGCGGCCTACCAGGACAAGCCCGAGGCACCGCAGCAGCTCAAGGAGATGAGCACCCAGGCCCACCTGCACAAGCTGGCCCAGGAGGATCAGGTGGAACCCAGGGACCAGCGCTGGTTCCGGTTGTGACGTGGGCCCCCTGTCGTTCCTACGTGCGCCGATGGGTCATCTTGCCCACGAACAGGACCAGCGTCAACGCGCCACCGGCCAGCATCGGTACCAGGTTCGGGATGCCCGGGATCAGCGAGGGGCCCAGCGGATCGCTGGAGGGCATCATGGGGAAGCCCCCGCCTTGGCTGGCGCGCAGCGCGCTGACCGGCAGCCCGGTCCCGCCTTTGGTCTCGCTCCAGGCCACGGCGGCCTTGGCGTCGTACTCTCCCTGGCCGATCCCTTGGCTCTCCAGGGTGAGCGTCCAGCGGCCGGGCTGCGGGTCCTCGACGGTCAGGGTTCGCTGGCCCTGGACGGGGACCTGGCGTTGGGTCTTGCCACCGGGCCCCTTCAGGGTGGCCTCCACGGACGAGCGGCCGTCCCAGGTGATCTCGACCTCGAGCTCGGTGGCGTTGGTCTGGACCTGGAAGGCGATCGTCTTGCGGTGATCGACCGAGGCGGCCTGGAGCACGTCACCGGCCTGGCTGGGCCCGGTCAGGCTGCCCTGGTCCTCGGCGACGACCTCCCAGTGGGTGACGTTGCGGGTCTTGCTCTCCTCCAGGAGCGCGATGGCGCCTCGCACGTCGAGCATGCCGTACCCGCTTCTATCGTCTAGGCCAGGTGCGGCCACATCCCGGGCGCTCTCGGTGAGCAAGCCCTTGACCTGGGCAGGGGTCAGGTCCGGCTGGAGGCTGAGCAACAGGGCAGCGGCGCCCGCCACGTGGGGGGCGGCCATGCTGGTCCCGTTCATCATCAGGTAGGCGTTGCTCGTGCTGCCGCCGTCCCGGGTGGAGACGACCCGGGTCCCGGGGGCCACGAGGTCGGGCTTGGTCCAGGAGGCCGGCTGGCCATCCTCATCGTTGATGGGGCCCCGGCTGGAGTAGGTCTCCACGTCACCGCTGTCGTCGACGGCACCGACGGTGATCGCGTTGGGGTTGGTGGCCTCCAGGGTCATCCGGCCGGGCTTGTCGCCGCCGTTGCCGCTGGAGAACACGACGACCAGGCCCTGCTCGACCAGGGCGTCGTTGGCCCTGATGATCGGGTCGTCGGGGTCGTAGGTGGCATCCTCGCGCTGCCGACCCCAGGAGTTGGCCACGACCCGGATGTCGTAGGTCTCGTGGTTATCGTAGAGCCACTCGAAGGCCCGAAGCGCGTTGCTGGTCGTGAACTGCTGGGAGAGGTCCAGGCTCACCAAGCCCGAGCCAGGGGCCACGCCGTGGAGGTTCTGGCCGCTTGGGGAGGCTGCCCCGGTGCCAACCAGGATCCCGGCGACGTGGGTGCCGTGCTCGCTGCTGGAGGGCGCATCGAAGCGGGTGCCCTCCTCGCTGAAGGCGATGTCGGCGATGACGCGCTCGGCCAGTGCCGGGTGGTCCTGGTCGATGCCGGAGTCGAGCAGGGCCACGTTGACACCCTGCCCTATCACGCCGGCGTCGTAGAGCTCCTCGGTCATGCCTACGGCCCGCCGGCTGGAGTCAAGCAGTCGGTCCATGGGTCGGTCGGGTTGGACGGCCTGGACGAAGGGTTGACCGATCAGACGATCGGCGGACCCGGCGGGGGCCTGGACCAGCAGGCTCCGGCTGACCTCGAAGGTCTCCAGGATCTCGACCCCGTGGGTGGCCAGGATCAACCGCGGGTCCTCGGATAGGGGGACCTCCTCGACGGTCAGGAGGAGGGTCGTCTTGTCGGGTCCGCCGGTCATGCCCACCGCGGTCGGCATGAGGAGAAGCAAGGGCAAGACGAGGACCGGCCACCGCATCAGGCCTCTGTCCTGCCAGACCCTGTTTATATCGGGCCGAGCCCGGGTTCAATGGGTCTCGGTCCCGAGCGGCACGTAGCCCACGGGGGAGAGGGGAAAAGGGCACCTCGGTAGACAGCCACCCGTTGAAAGGGGCACGCCAGGACCCGTTCCGGGGCCTGGGGCCGGCGATATCAGAGGAAGCCGAGCTCGAGCATGGCCTCTTCGCTCATCATCGAGCGGTCCCAGGGCGGGTCGAACACCAGGTTGATGTCGGCCCGGTCGACCCCTGTGACGCTCTCGACGGCCCGGTTGACGTCGCTGGCGATGACCTCGCCCATACCGCAACCGGGGGCGGTCAGGGTCATGTCGATCTCGACGACGGCGCCGCCATCCTCGCCGGCGTCTTCCTTGATCTCGCAGGCGTAGACCAGGCCCAGGTCGACGATGTTGACGGGGATCTCGGGGTCGTAGCACTGGCGCATGGCGCCCCAGACGCGGTCCTCGAGGGGCTTGTCGAGCTCCTCCTCGACGTCCCGCTCGTCGGGCGGGGTCTTGCCGATGGCATCGGCGTCGTCGACGGGTAGCCGGACCAGGTAGCCCCACTCGGTCATCAGGGTGAACTGGTCGCCGAGCTGCTGGTGGATGCGGACCTTCTGGCCTTCCTCCAGCTGGGTCTCCTCGCCGGAGGGGATCTTGAGCACCTCGACGTCGCGCTCGAGATCGATCCACTCGCTCTTGCCTCGGCTGCGTCCGAACATGGTCTTACTCCGTGGTCACGGTGTCGCGGTCTTCCTTGACGGCAGCCTTGAGGGTGTGCCAGGCCAACGTCGCGCACTTGACCCTGGTGGGGAAGCGCTTGACGCCGCTGAAGACGGCTAGCTCGCCCAGCTCGTCCAGGTCCGGGTCGCTCTCGCCGCGGACCAGGTCCATGAAGACCTGGGTCAACGCCTGGGCCTCGTCCAGGGGTTTGCCCTTGACGGCCTGGGTCATCACCGAGGCCGAGGCTTGGCTGATGGCACAGCCCTTGCCCTCGAACTTGATGTCTTGGATGGTGCCGTCGTATAGGTCGACGTAGACGTCGAGCTTGTCGCCGCAGACCGGGTTGTCGCCGTGGGCGCTGTGCTCGCACGGCTCCAGGGTGCCGTAGTTCCGCGGCGATTTCGTGTGGTCCAGGATGACCTCCTGGTACAAGTCGCTGGCTTGCGTCATGGCGACGTCTCCTGGTCCCCGGACCGTAGAGCCTGCCGGGCCAGCTCGCCCTTGGGCAGGCGGGCCAGGACCAGGTCCTCGACGCGCTCACGGACCGGGTCGAGCTGGATCGTGCCCAGCACCTCGCCGGCGAACGCGTAGGTGAGGACGGCCCTGGCTGTGTCGTGGGCTAGGCCCCGGGAACGCATGTAGAAGATCGCCTCGTCGTCCAACTGCCCGAAGGTGCTACCGTGGGTGCAGCGGACGTCGTCGGCGAAGATCTCGAGCTGTGGGGTGGAGTCGACCAGGGCCTCGTCGCTGAGCAGCAGGTTGGGGTTGTGCTGGTCGGCGTTGGTCTGCTGGGCCTGGGGATCCACGAAGATCCTGCCCCAGAAGATGCCGCGGGCCTGGTCGTCCAGGATGCCCTTGTAGAGCTGGTGGCTCTCGCAGTGGGGCTCGATGTGGTCGATCTGGGTGTGGTTGTCGCAGTGCTGCCCGCCGTGCAGGTTGAACAACCCGTTCATCAGACAGGTGCCACCCTCGCCGAGCAGTTGACCGTTGATGTCGTTGCGGACCAGCTGGCCGCCCAGGCAGATGTTGTGGGTGCGCACGGTGGCATCCCGGTCCTGGACGGAGGTCTGCACGCTGGTGTGGAAGGCATCCTCGCTCTCCAGCTCCAGCCGGTAGTGGCGCAAGCTGGCGTTCTCGCCGGCCTGGATCTCGGCCACCGCGTTGGTCCAGTAGACGCCGTCGCCGGTGGCCGCGAAGGTCTCGATGACCGAGGCCTCGGCGCTGCGGCCCAAGCGGATGAAGGTCCTGGGGAAGCTGACCTGGGGGGTCTGGTCGCCGGTGGCCGGCGTGGCCAGGTGCAGGACGTGGATCGGCCGGTCGACGACGGTGTCGTCGGGGACGTCGATGACCACACCATCGCGGAACAGGGCCGTGTTGAGCGCCGCGAAGGGCTGCTCGGTGGCCTCCACGATCCGGCCAAGGCCCTCGGCCAGCAGGTCGGGCTCTTCGTCGAGGGTCCGGGCGATGGATGCCACGCGGAGGTCGCCGTTGGCCGGCAGCTGGGAGAGCTCGGGGTCGAGCTGGCCGTCGACCAGGACGACCTGGTAGGCGTCGAGCTCGGGGACGGTGTGGGTCTCCAGGTCGCTGGGGGAGATCTTGGATG
>CAZBKU010000046.1:8032-14981 GCA_964492585.1 uncultured Thermoplasmatales archaeon
CGAAGGGGGTCTCCCTGAGCTCGGTCAGGTCGGTGTATTTCCAGGCTTCCTGCTTGCGGGTCGGCCAGCCGAGCTCCTGCCAGGCCGAGATGGCGCTGGATCTCAGTTTGGGGACCCAGTCGGTCCCCTGTCCGGGCAACTGGTCGGCCACCTGCTCGAAGCTTGCGGCGTACCGCTCCTTGGTCTTGGCGACCTGGCTCATGGCTGGGGTCCCTCGGTCACAAGGCGCCGGCTTGCGCCGGTCTCCTCCTCGATCCACCCGTAGCCCTTGTCCTCGAGCTCGCGGGCCAGGTCCATGGTGCCGGACTTGACGATCTCGCCGTTGACCAGGATGTGGACGTGGTCGGGCTCGATGTACTCGAGGATGCGCTCGTAGTGGGTGATGACCAGGAAGGACCGGTCATCGTCGCGCATCTCGTTGACGCCCTCGGCCACGGTCTTCAGCGCA
The DNA here is from genome assembly GCA_964492585.1 of uncultured Thermoplasmatales archaeon. GTDB lineage: Archaea > Thermoplasmatota > SW-10-69-26 > SW-10-69-26 > SW-10-69-26 > CAYXGD01. Next base: position 8,481 of record CAZBKU010000046.1, read on the forward strand.
TCGATGTCCAGACCGGAATCGGTCTCGTCCAGGATGGCCAGCGTCGGCTCGAGGACGGCCATCTGGAGGATCTCGTTGCGCTTCTTCTCGCCACCGGAGAAGTCCTCGTTGACGCCGCGCTTGGCCAGCGACGGGTCCAGGTCGAAGTCCTTCATCTTCTCCTTGATGAGGTTGAGGAACGCCATGGCGTCCATGGGCTCCTGGTCGTTCTCCGCGCGGATCGTGTTCACGGCCGACCGCAGGAACGTGTTGATGGTCACACCGGGGATCTCGACGGGGTACTGGAAGGCCAGGAAGACGCCGCGGTGGGCGCGCTCCTCGGGATCCAGCTCGACGAGGTCCTCCCCCTGGTAGGTGATGGTGCCCTCGGTGACCTCGTACTCCTCACGGCCGGCCAGGATCTTGGCGAGGGTCGACTTGCCGGAGCCGTTGGGCCCCATGATGGCGTGGACCTCGCCAGGGTTGATCTCCAGGTTCAGGCCGCGGAGGATCTCCTCGTCCTCACCCTCGACCGTGGCGTGCAGGTTCTCGATCTTGAGCATCGGTTCGGTCATGTTAGTGTGCCTCGGTGATCTCTTGAGTGGGATATCTGGCTACCCGACGCTGCCTTCCAGCTTGATGCCAAGCAGGTTGCGGGCTTCCACGGCGAACTCCATGGGGAGCTCCTCCATGATCTCCTTGGCGAACCCGTTGACGATCAGGCTGATGGCGTCGTCCTCGCTCAGGCCGCGCTGCTGCAGGTAGAAGATCTGGTCCTCCCCGATCTTGCTCGTGGTGGCCTCGTGCTCCATCTGAGCGGTCGGGCTGTTCACGTCGATGTAGGGGAAGGTGTGCGCGCCGCACTCGTTGCCGATCAAGAGCGAGTCGCACTGGCTGAAGTTCCGGGCGTTCTTGGCGCCCTTGTTGATCTTCACCTGGCCTCGGTAGGTGTTCTGGCCTTGCTCGGCCGAGATGCCCTTGGAGATGATCGTCGACTTGGTGTTCTCGCCGATGTGGATCATCTTGGTGCCGGTGTCGGCCTGTTGCTTGCCGGTGGTGATGGCCACCGAGTAGAACTCGCCGACAGAGTCGTCGCCGACCAGGATGCAGCTGGGGTACTTCCAGGTGATCGCTGAGCCGGTCTCGACCTGGGTCCAGCTGATCTTGGACCGGTCGCCCAGGCACTTGCCGCGCTTGGTGACGAAGTTGTAAACCCCGCCGTTGCCTTCCTTGTCGCCGGGGTACCAGTTCTGGACGGTGCTGTACTTGATCTCGGCGTCGTCGAGCGCGACCAGCTCGACCACGGCAGCGTGCAGTTGGTGGTTGCGACGGGCCGGGGCCGTGCAGCCTTCCAGGTAGCTGACGTAGCTACCGGGCTCGGCGATGATCAGGGTCCGCTCGAACTGGCCGGTGTTGGCCTCGTTGATGCGGAAGTAGGTCGAGAGCTCCATGGGGCACTTGACGCCCTCGGGGATGTAGCAGAAGCTCCCGTCGCTGAAGACCGCGCTGTTGAGGGCAGCGAAGAAGTTGTCCGTGTAGGGCACGACGGTGCCCAGGTACTTCTTCACGAGCTCGGGGTGGTCCTTGACGGCCTCGCTGAAGCTGCAGAAGATGACGCCCTTCTCGGCCAGCTCCTCCTGGAACGTGGTCCCCACAGAGACGCTGTCGATGACGGCGTCCACGGCGATGCCCTGCAGGCGTTTTTGCTCCTGCAGCGGGATGCCGAGCTTCTCGTACATCTCCAGGATCTCGTCGTCGACCTCGCTGAGGTCCTTGGGGGCTTCACCGGTCTTCTTGGACTTGGGCGCCGAGTAGTACCGGAGGTCCTGGTAGTCGATCGGATCGTACTCGATGTTGGCCCAGTCCGGGCTCTTACCCTCGTCATGGAGCTTCTTCCAGTACCGGAAGGCCTTGAGCCGGAAGTCCAACAGCCACTGGGGTTCGTCCTTCTCCTGGCTGATGTACCGGACGATGTCCTCGTTGAGGCCCTTGGGGGCGTCCTTGCTGTCGAGGTCCATCGACCAGCCGTGCTCGTACTCCTCGTCGGTGTACTGCTCGACCGCTTCGGTCTCGGTGGGTGGGGTCATGGTGGATCACGAACTCGGTTGGATCTGGACCTGGGACTGGGCCTCTTGGAGCTTGGACTCCGGCAGAGGCCCGATCATGTCGGCGACGGTGATGCCGTCGAGGGTGCCCAGGATCGCCTCGTTGATGCGCTGCCAGTTGTTGGAGACGCCGCACATGGGCTCCAGCTCGCACTCGCCGGGCCCCTCGCTGCACACGGTGATGGCCACGGGGCCCTCCATGGCGGTGATGACCTGGCGGATGGTGATCTCCTCGGGTCCTCGGGCCAGGTGGTAGCCGCCGTGGGCACCCCGTTTGGAGTCCACCAGGTCCTCGTTGTTGAGCTGCTTGAGGATCTTGCGGACAGTGGGCAGCGGGATGTGGGTCTCTTCGGCCAGCGTGGAACAGCTGACCAGCTCGTCCTGCTCGCGGCCAGCAAGCTGGGTGAGCAGGACCAGCGAGTAGTCGGTCAGCCTAGCGATCTGGAGCATGGGGCATCTCCCGCGCGGCGGCGCAAGCCACCGCAACGTGCTTAATCAGGACTGGACCGGTCCCGATTATATAAAGGTACCCCAGGGATTAGGGAGGCCGAAACCTCCGGAGGGCCGATAACGAGGGGGCGATAAGCACGCGCTCGCCCCCTCGGATGCCCCGTGACGGCCGACGGGTCGAACCCTAGAGGTGGGCTGCCAGGTTCTCCAGGCAGCCGACCCAACCGTCGGCGTGGTCCTCCACCGTCTCGCGGTTGGGCAGCTTGGTGTGGGTGAGCAGGATCTCGGTGCCCGCCTCCACCTCGGTGAGCTCGATGGTCACCAGGCTCTCGGTGTCGTCGGGGCCCCCGATCCACCGCCAGGTGTGGACGATGCGCGCCCGGTCTTCGACCTCGCGGAAGGTGCCAGCGTTCCGGTAGCGGCCGGGATCGCCGTCCTCCAGCTCCCTCTCCTCGCTGGCCACCATCGTGATGTCGAAGCTGCCGCCCTCGCGGAGCTCCCAGGCATCCACCTCGGTGGTCATGGGACCCGGATGGTACCACTGGGCGATCTCGTCGGGGTCCGTGAAGGCCTGCCAGACGCGGTCGAGGGGGGCCTGGATGGTTCGTCGCACGGTGAAACTCGTCTCGTCCGTCTCTATCTGGTTCGCTGTCATGGTTCTCGATCCTCCGTTCTTTCGAGGTAGCTGGTCAAACGGCCGAGACGATCCTCCCAGAACACGCGGTACCGGGTCAGCCAGCCGAAGGCGGCCGACAAGGGCGCGGCGTCCAGGCGGATCCGTCGGACCCGGCCCTCGGGTTCCACGTCGATCAGGCCAGCACCCTCCAGCACCTTGAGGTGCTTGGAGACGGCGGCCAGCGAGACCTCGAAGGGCCTGGCCAGCTCGGTCACGCTCGCGCTACCGTCGCCGGCCAGCCGTTCTAGGATGGCACGGCGGATCGGGTGGGCCAGGGCCGAGAAGAGGCTGTCGAGCTCCTTGTCGGACAGGTCCACCGATCGACGTTCAACCATCTAGTTGAACATCGGCGCCGCTTATATTTAACCATATGGTTGAACATCGTCACTGCGTCCCAGCGTGCCCAGCCGGTCATCGAGCCCTTGATGCATGCGCCCGGAGCTGTGGCGCCATGCCTACCCCACGGGACGGGAAGATGCGGCGACGAGATGAAGGTGCAGCCGGGTTTAGCCCGGTCACACCGGAGACCGGCCTGCGATGGGCTGCCCTGCTCTACTCGTTGGTCTCCATCGTCACCGGGTTGATCCTGATCAGCCGCGGCTTCGGGGACCTGCTCAGGATGGCCGTCGGGGCCCTGGTCATCCTCCAGGGATGGGCCCTGCTCGGCTTCTTCAGCCTCTTCGCCGACGTCGCGCAGAACACCGCCGAGATCGCCCGGACGCTCCGGGAACGGGGACCGTGACGATCAAGCCTCGGTCTCGTCCTCGGACGCGGGCTCGGCCTCCGAGCCCTCCTCGTCAGCCTCCCCCTCCATGGCCTCGTCGCGAGCAAGCCGGGCGATGGCCACGGTCTCGTCGTCGTCCTCCAGGCGCTGGACGAAGACCCCCTGGGCGCCACCGCTGGAGATCTCGGAGATCTCCTCGGCCTTGGAGCGGATGACGACGCCGTCACGGCTGGTGAACAGGACCTCGTCGTCCTCGTCGGCCTCGACGGCTCCGACGACGGGACCGGTCTTCTCCGAGACGCCGTGCATGTAGACCCCCCAGACGCCCCGGTTCTTCGGGTTGAAGGACTCGAAGGGGGTCCGCTTGCCCTTGCCCCGGGCGGTGACGGTCAACAGGTAAGCCTCCGGGTCCCGGATGATCACCATGCTGACGACCTCCTCGTCGCGCAGCTCGGTGCCCTTGACCCCGGCGGCCACACGGCCCATGGGGCGGACCTGCTCCTCGTGGAACCGGACACCCTTGCCGCTGTCCTTGACCAGGATGATCTCGTTGTCGCCGTGGGTGATGCCCACGCCGATCAGCTCGTCACCCTCGTTGAGACGGATGGCGATCTTGCCGTTGACGTTGATCTGCTCGTACTCGGTCAACGGGGTCTTCTTCACCTTGCCCTGACGGGTGGCGAAGAAGAGGTAGCGGTCCTCGGTGAACTCCTCGACCGGGAGCGCGGCCTGGATCTCTGTGCCGGGCTCCAGGCGCTCGATCAGGCTGACCACCGGCACGCCTCGGGCGTACCGATCACCCTCGGGCACCTGGTAGGCCTTGAGGTCGTGGACGATACCGTCCTGCGTCACCAACAGGATGCGCTGGTGGTTGGTGCAGGTGAAGACGTCGACGACGTGATCTTCTTCCTTGGTCTGCATGCCGATGACGCCGCGGCCGCCGCGACCCTGGGTACGGTAGGCCTCTAGGGGGACCCGCTTGATGTAGCCGCCCTGGGTCATCTGGATGACCACCGGCTCGTCGGGGATCAGGTCCTCGAGGACCAGGTCGCCCTGGCCTTGCCGGATCTCGGTACGTCGCTCGTCGTCGTAGTCCTCGCGGACCTCCTCGAGCTCGTCCCGGATGATCTGCTTCTGGCGCTCCGGGTCTGCCAGGATCTGGTTGTACTCCTCGATGTCGGCCTCGAGCTCGGCCAGCTCCTCCTCCAGTTTACCCTGTTCCAGGCGGGTGAGCTGCGAGAGGCGCATGTCGAGGATGGCGTTGGCCTGATCCTCGGAGAGATCGTACGCCTCGATCAGGTTGGCACGAGCATCCCCGCGATCCTCGCTAGCCCGGATGAGGTCGATGATGTCGTCGATGTTCTGCTGGGCGATCAGCAGACCTTCGACGATGTGGGCCCGGGCCTCGGCCTTGTCGAGCAGGTGCTGGGTGCGTCGGACGATGACGTCGACGCGGTGCTCGATGTACCGCTGGATCATGTCCTTGAGCGTGAGCACCTTGGGCTCGTTGTCGACCAGGGCCACGTTGTTGATCCCGAAGCTGTTCTGCAGTTGGGTCATCTGGAACAGCTTGTTCTTCACGATCTCGGGCTCGGCTCCACGCTTGAGCTCGACGAGGACCCGGATGCCCTCCTGGTTGGACTCGTCGCGCAGGTCCCGGATGCCCTCGATCTTCTTGTCGCGGACCAGGCCGGCGATGTCCTGGAGGAGCTTGCTCTTGTTCACCATGTACGGGATCTCGGTGATCACGAGCCGGCCCTCCTCGGACTCGGCGTCGACCCGGCCCCGGACGCGGACGATGCCGCGCCCGGTGGCGTAGGCCTTCTTGATGCCGGCCTTGCCCTGGATGATCCCTCCGGTGGGGAAGTCAGGCCCGGGTAGGACCTCCATCAGCTCGAGGACGTCGACGTCGGGGTCGTCCAGCTGGAGCTTGATGGCATCGACGGTCTCGCCCAGGTTGTGGGGGGCCATGTTGGTGGCCATGCCCACGGCGATCCCGGCCGAGCCGTTGATCAGCAGGTTGGGCACCTTGCCGGGCAGGGCCAGGGGTTCGTCGAGCGAGGCGTCGAAGTTCGGCGTGAACTCGACGGTGGACAGGTCGATGTCCTCGAGCATCGCCTCGGCCAGCGGGGTCAGCCGGCACTCGGTGTACCGCATGGCCGCCGCCGAGTCGCCGTCGATGCTGCCGAAGTTGCCTTGGCCCTCGACCAGGGGGTAGCGAAGCGAGAACTCCTGGGCCATCCGGACCAGGGAGTCGTAGACCGCCGTGTCGCCGTGGGGGTGGTACTTACCGAGCACCTCACCGACCACGCGGGCGGACTTGCGCGTCGGGCTGCCAGAGCTCATGCCCATGTCGTGCATGGCGTAGAGGATCCGGCGGTGGACGGGCTTGAGCCCATCCTTGGTGTCGGGTAGGGCCCGCCCCACGATGACGCTCATGGCGTAATCGATGTAGGAGCTCCGCATCTCCTCCTCGATCGCCAGCTCCGTGACGACCCCAGGTGCGTCTGGACCGGGGCCTTCGGGTGGCTCATCGGAGGGGGTCTCGTCCGCCTCGTCGGGGGCCA
>CAZBKU010000047.1:0-13322 GCA_964492585.1 uncultured Thermoplasmatales archaeon
GGAGCATCTGCGCACCTACAGGAAGCGGCGCGCCTCCCAGGCGCCTCCCCAGGAGGTCGACCGGTACCTGCACAGCTTCCCATCCTTCCGCGAGACCCGGTTGGTCGAGCGGACCCTGGGGCTCCTTGAGGAGGGCTCCGTGCCCAAACAATCGGTCGGACCATCGTTGGAGCGCATGCTGGTCGAGCCCCACAGCCAACGGTTGGCCTTCGACCACGTCCGTGATAACTGGACGTGGATCCAGGAGAACCTGGGCGGCGCCTGGGTGGCCCGGATCGTCGAGGCCAGCGGCCAGCTGCCGCCGTCCCATCGCAAGGAGGTCGTGGCCTTCTACGAGCAGGCGCTGGGCGATCTGGCACAGCAGGCCTTCAGCCGGGCCAAAGAGCGCCTGGAGGAGCGTGCCGAGCTGCACGACCGGGTCGGCGATGAGCTCTCGGCCTGGTTCCGCAAGCGGTTGTGAACGGCGAGCTGGGCCAGGTCCCCTGCCTGACGCGTCGCTTGCAGGGTCCCAGTGGGCCCACGGCTCAGGAGCACCGGGATCGAAGCGAGGGGACTTTCTGGGGGTGGCCATCTACCTGCGCTACCTGCGACCATCTATGGCCGATGCCGACCGCAGATCCATCTGGAGCCGCTTCTCACCCTGGCGGGGCGGCCGCCGACCCCGCGCCTCCAGACGACGGGCTGTCCGGCAGGTCCTCGCCGGTCCCAAGACCGGCCTTCTGGCCGCGACCGGCTTGCTGGTCCTCTGGTTGAGCGTCGGGACCATCGGGTACATGCTCATCGAAGGGTGGGGGTTCTTGGACGCCGTGTTCATGACAACGATCACGCTGTCCACCGTCGGGTATGGGGAGGTCCATCCCCTGACCCCGGCAGGTAGGATCTTCTCGATCCTGCTCATGGGCGCCGGGCTCGGCACGGTGCTCTACGCGTTCACGCGGATCGGCCAGTTGGTGATCGAAGGTGAACTCCTGGATATCATGGGGATGAGACGGATGCGACAACAGATCGAGAACCTCGAGGGCCACTACATCGTCTGCGGGTACGGTCGCACCGGGAAACCCGTCGTCGATGGCCTGGTCGATGAGGATAAGGACGTCTGCGTCGTCGAGCTCGACCCGGATCTCGCACCCGAGCTCCGGGATGCCGGGGTCCTCTTCGTGATCGGCGATGCCACCGAGGAGGAGACCCTCCTGGATGCTGGGCTGGAGGACGCCGAGGGCATCATGGGGTTGCTGCCCTCCGATCCCGACAACGTCTACCTGGCTATCACCGCCCAGGGGGTCAACCCGACGGCCAAGGTGATCGTCCGCGCCAGCGACGAGCAGGCCGAGATGAAGATGCGCCGGGTGGGCGCCGACGAGGTCGTCAGCCCCAACAAGATGGCCGGCGAACGCGTCCTCCAGGCCGCGCTCCGGCCGACCGTGGTCGAGTTCATGGAGCTGGTGACCCACCGCCAGCACCTGCACCTCAACCTGGAGGAGGTCAAGGTCTCCGAGGGCAGCGTCCTGGCCGGCGAGACCCTGGGGGATGCCGAGCTTCGGCGTCGGGCCGGCGCAATCATCGTGGCGATCAAGCGCGCCACCGGCGAGATGGTCTTCAACCCGAAGCCGGCCGACATGATCCACGCCGGCGACACGTTGATCGCGCTCGGTGAGCGCGAGGACCTCCAGGATCTGGCAGCGATCTGCCGCTAGACCGCCGGAGCGATCTCGGTTAAGTCCGCGCCTAGCACGGATCTCCGATCCGTGCGGCGACCCCTCCAGGGTGGCCGCTGGACTCGGTAGCGCTGCGTCGGCCGCGGCCACGTCGAGGCATCGGGTGTGCCGATGCCGAGAGCGCCCGGATCTCTGATCCGGGCAGACCGTCGCCTTGCCTCCTGGCGGTGCTGCACGGCCTCCGGCCCTACGCACCTCGGACGAGCAAGCTTGTCCTGCGGTACCGTCGCTCAGCGGCCACGCGGCTTAACCCGATCGACTCCGGCGGTCTAGCTCAGGGCTCGTCCTCGGTCCCCTGGGCCCCATGGTCCGTGTCGAACCGGCGGGCGGTGAGCAGGATCACGCCCAGGCCGACACCGATGGCCACGGCCGCCTTGACCAAGCGATCGACGCTGTCGATGCCGAAGAAGACGATGGCGCCTGTGAACGTGGCCAGCAAACCCAACAGGTAGAGCGTGGTGGGCACGCGCAGCCACCGCCAGCCCTTCTTCTCGATGAGGACCGCCGAGCGCTCGGTCGTCTCGAAGTGACGACCCAGGGCGATCACGACGACGGCCAGAAGCAGGAGCGCGGCTACCCGGCCCCAGTCAGAGAGCCGCTCGATGAACGTGGTGGCGAAGAAGACGATGCCTGTCCCGGTCAGGATGATGCCCAGCAGGAGCAAGATGTTGCGCAGGTTGAACACGGTTCGATCGGTCATCGAGCCACCTCCTGGGCGCTCAGGCTGCCGTGGTGGACCTCGTCACCCAGGGTCACCTCGAACCGGGCATGGCCGCTGTCCATCGGCCGGTCGGGGGGGCCACCGTCGGAAAGGAACCTCTCGGCGTCGACCTCGAAGGTCGCTTGCCCGGTGCCCCAGGCCGACGCGGTCAGGGTCCCGTCGGCGACGATGGCCCCGTTGAGACGGACCTCGTAGGCTTGTTCGAGGTCCCAGGGGCGTTGGTTGTCGACGGTCAGGCGCATGGGCACGGGCTCGCTGCGGTTGACCTCCAGGGCCCCGGGTTCCCGGTAGAAACGATCCTGGTCCAGGGTTTCCAGGGCCACGTGCCAACGGTCGTCGAGGTCCTGGGCTTCCAGCCTGTAGGACCGGTTGATGGCCACGTCAGCGACGACGACCACCACGAGGAGGACCGCGGCGGCCGAGGCCACGGCCAACGGAGAGACCCTGCGGGTCATGACCCCCTAGGCAACCTACGGGCTAGATAAGGCTTGCTGAACGGAACGGCAGGGGGCGACCCGGCCCGCGTGGCCCAGCCGTCTCTCCGACGGCTTGCGGGGCGATCACAGACGGCCGGTGAGCGCCAGGAAGCGGGGGTGATCGGCAAGGCTCAAGAAGGCCTCGTCCTCGGCCAGAGCCTCGACCATCTCGTCGGGCAGCACGGCCACGATCCGGGCCAACTGGTCCAGGGACTCCTGGCTTCGACCCGTGCGGGCCAGGATGCGGGCCCGGTGGTAGATCGGCACCGGGTCGCCCGGTGCCAGCTGGGCGGCGTGACCCAGGGACTCCAGGGCCTCCTCGTCCCGATCCAATCCGCCCAGGCAGACGCCCAGGCAGAGGTGGGCCACCGAGAGGTCAGGTTGGAGGGCGATGGCGGTCTCGAACCAGCCGATGGCTTCTTCGTAGTCTTCGCGTTGGACGGCCTCCTGAGCGAGCTCAAGCAGGGCCGGCGCGCCCGGGGGGAGGCTGGTGCCGGGGCCCGGTTTGGGGGCCTCGGTCGTCTTGGGAGCCTCGCTGCTCTCGGTCGGTTCGAAGGCGGAAGCGCTGGGGGTTGGGGTCTGGTCCGGTGACCGCTCCGGCCGTCGCATGGTGGCCATGCCGCCGCCGGTCAGGGCCGCCAAGCCGATCAGGATCAACGGTGCTAGGTCCCAGCCGGGAGCTTGGCTAACAGGAGCCTGGGCCCCCGGGCCCTGATCCTGGCTGGCCGTGTCCCCGTCGATCGCGTTCGAGGCCAGGGGTTGGCCCGAGGTCGGGGTCAGCCGGCCGGCGAAGGCGTCCTGGCTGCCGGGCTGGCTCTCGTTGACCATGGTGGCTGGCTCGGGGACCGCGGCCCCATCGGGCGCGTCAGCCTCCGAGGCTGGCTCCGGTTCGGCGGCCAGGTCCGGGGCCGGCTGGGACGTGGGCTCGGAGGCTTGCGGGCTATGCTCCTGTTCTACGTCCTGGGCATCCGCGGTCGATGTCGGTCCTTCGTCGAGGACCGTCGTGTCCTCGGTCTCCTTGGTGTCCGCAGCGGGGCTGTCGGTGGTCGAGCTGTCCTCGGACGCCTGATCGTCCTCGCTACCGGTGCTCCCGTCGGGGGACCCGGGGGTCTCGTCCTCCTCCCCCTCCTCGGCGCCGGTCTCCTCGCCGGGTAAGGAGGTCCGAGCATGGTGGCCACCCTGGGCGTGAGCCGGCGGGCTACGGGCCTGATCCTGGGAGCGGTCTAGGCCCCCGTCCTGAGCATCTGGACCGGGTTGGGCCATCTCGTCGGTGTTCCCTTGGGTGTGGCCCTCCTCGTGGTGGGCGGCCACGGGAGCAGCCATCACGAGCACGGCGAGCATGAGCAGGGCAGTGGGCTTTGGATCCACGGTCATCGGCGGGTGGCCTCGGTTGGATGGAAGCACGCGCTAAGAGGAGGCCTAGCCTGCGGAAGGGGCGTATGGGACCTTTTCCCCTCTTCCCCTCCACCCGTCGGCGACCGATCGGTCGGGGGTCAGAGACGGCCCAAGAGGGCCAGCAAGCGGGGGTGATCCCGGAGGTCGGCGAACGCCGGGTCGGCCAGGATCGCCTCGGCCATGGCGTCGGTGCCCGGGGCCAGCGGGGCCAGGGCGTCGATCACGGCACCCGTCTGGCCCCCCCTGGCAAGGGCCTGAGCTCGGCAGTACCGGGCCATGGCGTTGGTGGGGTCCAGGTCGACGGCCCGGTCAAGGGACGCTAGCGCGGCCTCAGGACCCTCGACCTCGCCCCGGCAGAGCCCCAGGCAAAGATGGGCCACAGGCAGGTCGGGCTCCACGTCCAGGGCTGTTCGGAACCAGACCGCTGCCTCCTCGTACTCGCCGTCGTCCACGGCCCGCTGGCCTAGACGCAGGATCCCACCGAGCCCTGGCGGGAGATCTGCCGGGAACTCGAGGGTGATCTCCTCGGGCTCGATCCCGTCGTCCACGTCGGCGTCGTCGATCGACGTGATCGCCTCTGAAGCAGGCTCCGCGGGGGCTCTGGACGGTGTGGTGCTGTCCTGGCGCCGGTGGGTGAGGACGAGCAGGCCCCCGGCGCTGACGGCGGCCACGGCCCCGACGCCGAGCAGGAGAGCGGCGGGGAGGCCGCCGGGCAAGGCTTGGGTGGAGGTCGCTTGCGGGCTGTTCTGGCGATCATCGGCCGGGCTGCCATCCAGCTCGTCGCCAGCGTCCTCGATGGTCGGGGCCTCGGTCCCGACCTCGTGGCTGGCCGCTGAGAGCGGTTGGCCACCCGATGGCGCCGAGAGGGCTTGAGCACCGGCGCTGGCGACCAGGAACAGGGCCAAGGTGAGCAGCGAAGCGATCCACAGGGCACCGCGGGCGTCGATCAAGGGTCGAGTCACACACCCTGCTCGTCGGTCCGGGTCCATCCCGCCTCCGGTGAGGGTCCTAGGGACCATGTGCACCCTGCCCCCCAGCACCGCGGCCCTCAGGACCTGGAGAACCAACGACCGTCAGCCTCTTCTATCCGGGGACGGTGCTTGGGGGTGATGCCCGCGCCCGTGGACGTCGAACGGACCGCCAAGGCGTTGCGGATCAACGCCACGCTCCACGTCGACATCGGCGAGGCCAGCACGGCCCAGGAAGCCGCTCGTGCCCTCGAGGTCCCGATCGAAGCCATCGGCAAGAGCATCGTCCTGATGATCCGGGAAGATGCGCCGGTCCTGGTGATCGTGCCCGGCGACCGACGCGCCAGCGAGGCCAAGGTCGCCGAGGAGGTCGAGGCCGACGCCGACGATGTCCGGATGGCCGATCCCGACGAGGTCGAAGAACACACAGGGTTCCCCGTCGGCGCGGTCCCACCGATCGGCTTGGAACGTCCGATCCGGACCCTGGTCGACGACCGGCTGCTGGATCGAGACAAGATCTACGCAGGTGCCGGGTCCGACGATGCCATGCTCGAGGTGACCAGCTCGGATCTGTCCAAGCTGCCCGACGTGAGCACCGGTGACTTCTCAGAGCCGGCTTGACCCTGCCTAGCGGCCGATCACGAAGAGCTCGATGGCCAGCCGGCCATGCATGGTTGGTCGGCGGTCGAGCACCTGGAAGCCTCGAGCCTCGGCCAGGCCCAGGACGAGGTCATCCAACGGGGTCATCAGGCCCAGCCGACCCTCCTCTGTGAGCACCGCGTCGACCTGCTCGAAGAGGACCCGGTAGACCCGCTCGACCTCCGTCGGGCTGGAGCTCCTCATCCCGTAGGGGGGGTTGGCCACCACCCACCGGGCCTGCTCCACGTGATCGCTGAGCGTCTCGATGTCGCCGACGTACGGCTCGATGGCACCGGCCACCCCGGCCGCCCGCGCGTTCTCTTGCAGGCCCTCGACGTGCGGGGGATGGATGTCGCCCAGGATCGCCCGAGCCCTGGGCGGGTCATCGACGGCGTCGGGGAGGTCCGGGATCGGCAGGAGCCTGCCCCGGTCGGTCTCCCGGAACCGCGGGCTGCCCCAGAGGGTGAGGTCGTCGCGCCGGAGGGCGACCGGTGGGATCCCGTGGGCTTGCCAGAGGGCCTCGATGCCTAGGGTCCCGCTGCCGGCCATGGGATCGAGCACGTCGCCGCCGTCGTAGCCCATCAGGTGCAGCAAGCCAGCGGCCAGGGAGCCCTTCATCGAGGCGTGGTGATGGTAGGTCCGGTACCCTCGCCGATGGAGGGAGCGGTAGCCCACCATGTCGACCCAGAGGGTCAAGCCTCCCTGGGGGTCCAGGCGCACCCGGAGGACGACGTCGGGCTCGTCGAGCTCGACCGTCGGTGGGACCCCGTGCCCGCGCTCCAAGCGATCGAAGATGATCCCGCCGACCTCGCGCTCGACGTCCATGCTGTCGAAGGGATGGTCGCCCCATCGCGTGCACCGCACGGCGAACCCGACCTCGGTGTCGAGCCAAGGGGCAAGGTCCACCGCCTCGATCAGAGCTCCAAGGTCCTGCCATGGCGCCTCGGGGCCGACATGGTCATCGACCAAGAGATGACCGACGCGGTGGGCGGTGCGCAGGCGACCGATCAGGCCGGCCGTGGCTGCCGGGTCTGAGGTCCCGAAGGCCAGGATCCCGCGACCCGAGGGTCCATCGTCCAAGGGCTGGGCGCCGCCCTGGATCAGCTCGGCTCGGAGCACGGGCTCCAACCCCTGGGCCGTGGTGGCGATACCCCTGGCCATGGCCGGCGCAGCCCCCCTCTGGGTTGAAGGCCTTGCGGGTCGCCGCCGGCGGCCGGACGGCGGTTCCCTAGGGCGAAGGTTCAAGAAGGGTATCTCCCAGAGCCATGGTTAGCGCACCGGGGGACACCGCTTCAGGCGGTCCTCGGTGGCACGTCGGTCCCAAGGGGCACAACCCACGGACCCCGGCGGCGAGCGTCCGTCCGGGGTCACCGTCGACGCCTAGAGGGCGGCTCACGTCCCTACCTCTCAACACCGACCGCAGGCCCTCGTGGCCTGCGCAGGCACACGGTGCCAGGTCTGCCCGATCTCGGTGCCGCACGCCACGCACACGATCCGGACGGGCTGGACCCGCTTGCTCGGTACCTCCACGGGGTACAACGACCGTCCGGGTTCCTGCGTCCCAGCGGACCTTTCTCCGCTGGGACCTTGCGATCGCGACCCCCTCCTCCTGGCGCGTCAACCGGATCGATGACGGTGGCTTGTCACCGTGCCGGTCAGCACGCTCACAGCTTGCCCGCCGATGGCCACACGCTCGCCCTCGGGGACGACCTGGAACCGGCCGCCGCGGGCCGACAGTTGGGCGCCGACCAGCTCGTCCTTCTCGAGCGCCTGGGCCCACCAGGGGCCAAGGGCGCACTGGATCGACCCGGTGACAGGGTCCTCGTCGACCCCGTAGGCCGGGGCGAAGTACCGGCACACGTAGTCGACCCCGTCGGCCTGGCCGGGAGCCGTCACGATCACGCCACGATGCTCGTCGAGGGCCTGGATGCGTGCCAGGTCGGGCTCCAGGTCCCGGACGGCGGCCTCGTCTGCCAGCTCGACAAGCAGGTCCAGCCGGTTCTCGGCCACGGCCACGGGCGGGGCGCCCAGTGCCTTGGCCAACCCGGCCGGTGGGCTGCGGGGCTTGGCGGTCTCGTCGGGGAAATCCAGCCAGATCCAACCGTCCTCGCGCCGGGCCGCCAGGGGCCCGCTCAGGGTCTCGAACCGGGCCGGCTGATCCAGAGCCAGGTCCTCCTCCTCCCAGAGGACGTGGGCGCTGGCCAGGGTGGCGTGCCCGCAGAGGTCGACCTCCCGGGTCGGCGTGAACCACCGCAACCGGTGGACGCCCTCCTCGGGCCAGAGGAACGCGGTCTCCGAGAGGTTCATCTCGGCGGCCACGGCCTGCATCCAGGGATCGGGGGCCGGAGCCTCCAGCCGGCAGACGGCCGCCGGGTTCCCAGAGAAGGGCCGGTCGGTGAACGCGTCGACCTGGGTGATGGGGACGGTCATGGGCAGGCCACCGGGATCACCGGCCAAGCCGTTTCCGGATGGCCACGGGACCGGGCAGACCTAAGAAGGACCGCGGCCATGCCTTCTCGATGCGTGTCGTCGCCACCACCGGGATGCCCGGCTCGGGCAAGGGCCTGGCCGAGGAGGTCGCCCGTGAGCTCGACATCGAGGTCGTCAGCATGGGCGACCTGGTCCGGGCCGAGACCGAACGCCAAGGCCTACCGGACGCGCCGGAGAGCTACGGGAAGGTCGCCAGCGAGATCCGTGAGGCCGAGGGCGCCGACGCCTGGGCCCGGCGGACGGTGGAGCATCTCCAGGCTCAGACGGTCCCCGAGATCCTCATCGACGGTGTGCGCAACCTGGAGGAGGTCGAGGTCTTCCGGGAGGCGTTCGGCGACAGCTTCACCCTCGTCGCGATCCTGGCCTCCCCGGACACCCGTTACGATCGCATGCAGGCACGCGGCCGGGGCGAGGACTCCACCGACGTCGACGTCCTCCGGCAGCGGGATCTCCGGGAGCTCGGCTACGGCCTCGGGGACGCCATCGCCATGGCGGATATCTACGTGACCAACGAGGGGGATCCGGCCGATACCCGCTCCTTGCTCCGGGGCATCCTGGGGGCTGGGGCCTGACCGGGCGCCGGGCCCTCTTGCCACCGTAACCTATTCCCCCTATCCCGCGGCTGGTCGAGGCATGCCCCGGCTCTTCGTCGGCACGCCGCTGGCCCCGGATCTCGACACCCAGCCGGTCCTGAAGGCCCTCGAAGGTATCGGCCGCGTCAAGCCCGTCGATCCTGGGCAGTACCACGTCACGTTGGCGTTCATCGGGGACGTGGACGACGCCGAGGTGAAGGCGGCCCGCGAGGCTGTACGGGCCGGTGCCACCGGTCCGGCCCACACGGGCACGGTCCAGACCGTGGGCGCTTTCCCCAAGCCCTCCCAGGCCCGGGTGGTCTGGGCCGGGATCGAGGGGGCCCACCTCGACGCCCTGGCCAGGTCGGTGAGGAGCGAGCTGGCCGCACGGGACCTTCCCTACGACGAGCGGGCCTTCCACGCCCACCTGACCATCGCCCGGTTGCGGGACAAACGTGACGTCACGAGCGTGACCAAGCGGTTCCAGGGAACCACCTTCGGGGAACTCCCGGTGCCTGCCGTCCATCTCTACCGGTCCACGTTGACCTCCGAGGGTCCCGAGTACGAGATCGTCGAGCGGGCCTCCCTGGAGGGCGAGGCGTGAGCCCCGCCTGGCGGGATCGTGCCCTCGAGCGCCTGCGCCCCTCCCAGCAACACGACGACCGGATCACCCGGGCCGCGGCCAGCCTGTCGGCCGCCGTCGAGGCCCTCCTGGCGGACCAGGGATGGGAGGGCCGGCCCCGTGTCGAGGGTTCGGTGGCCAGGGGCACCTACCTCCGGGGCCACGGGGACACCGACGTGTTCGTGGCCTTCCCGCCGGGGCTCGAACGTGAGACGCTGGTGGCCCGCACCCAGACCCTGGCCGAGCTCCTGGATGACCCGGTGATCGCCTACGCCGAGCATCCCTACGCCCAGGGCACCTGGGAGGGGTTCCCGGCCGAGATCGTCCCCTGCTACGACCTGGATGACCCGACCCAGCTCCGATCGGCTGTGGATCGCACCCCGTTCCACACCGACTACGTGATCGATCGTCTGACCGACGGCCACCGGGACGAGGTGCGGCTGCTCAAGGCCTTCCTGGTGGCCTGCGGGTGCTACGGTGCCGAGGAGTCGGTGCTCGGGTTCTCCGGGTACCTGTGCGAGCTCCTGACCCTGGCGTTCGAGGACCTGGAGAACACCCTGGCCTGGGCGGTGAGAGGTTTCCCGAGCCCCATCGTCATCGAGCAGGGGGCCACCGAGAGCTTCGAGGATCCCCTGGTCGTCGTCGACCCGGTGGACCCGTCGCGCAACGTGGCCGCCGCCGTCACCCGGCGGACCCTGGAACGGTTCCGGGAGGCCGCTGCCGCCTTCCGGACGGCACCGGACGCCTCGTTCTTCGAGCCTCCCGAGCCGGCCCGGCTGAGCCGGGACCGCGCCGAGGATGCCTGTGCAAGCCGGGGCACCCGGGTCCTGGCCTGGTCGGTGCCGGTCGATCCCGCCGAGCTCGAGGACCCCTTGTTCGCCCAAGCGCGGAGGGCCACCGGGTTCGCCATGGACGCCCTCGAGCGCGACCAGGTGCCGGTGGCCGGTGCCGCGGTTCTCCTGGAGGAGAGCGGGGACGGGGCCCTGGTGCGGGCCTGGGGCATGGTCGAGGCCGAGGCCGCCGCTCTGGACCAGCCGCTGGTCCATGAGGGGCCCCCGGCGCATGCCGAGGACCACGCCGAGCGGTTCCGGCGACGGTGGGCCGACGCGCCGGACGCGGCCAGCCCGGTGATGGAGCAGGAGGGCCGGTTGATGGTCCACCGTCGGCGGGAGGCCACGACCTTGGCGGAGATCGCCCGGCCGCTCCTGGAGAAGGCCAACGCGGGCAAGGCCGTCGATCAAGGCCTCGAGAAGGGGATCCTGGAGCTCTTGGAGGGGCCTGAGGCTCTGGACGCGATGCCTGAGGAGGGCCGCGGCCGGTTGCTTGACCGCCGGCGGCCCTGGGAGCGCTAGCCGAGGCGTCAGGTTCTTATGGGGCGTGGCCGTGGCCTCGCCCGTGAGCCAGATGGCCGATGCCTCCGAGTCCGGTCGCTCCCAGAAGACGTCCGAGGAGCGCGAGGGCGAGGAGGAGATCACGCTCCCGGTCCCCGACTTCGACGAAGAGGAGTACATGAAGAAGGAGATCGAGAAGGCCCAGCTGGCCGTCCTGAACACTGGGTACGGGATCTTCCTTGCCGGGGTCGCCGCCGTCGTCAACGGTTATGTCAACGACGTCTGGTACGGCTGGGGGACCCTGCTCGTCGGCCTGTTGGGGCTGCGCGCGGTCTACCGGCTGGGTGGCATCCGGAGCCACGAGTGGGGCTGGAAGGAGTGGATCGCAGCCTACTTCACGCTGTTCTTCAGCTTCCTGGCCTTCTGGTACGTGTTCAGCAACCCCCCGTTCTAGGCCCTGATCGCGGACCCTAGGCCGTGATCGTGGGCCCGCCGCGCGGCGGGCCGCCAACCTTCTTCTTCTCCTGGCCTCTGTCTCCCGCGTGACCCGCTACGTCACGGTCGAGCACCAGCGCACCTTCCACCACCCCCTCGACCAGGCCTACGTCTGGTTGACGGACTACGAGGAAGGGGATGCCCAGCGGGCCGGCGCAGTGATCGTCTCCCGGGAGGTCGTCAGCGAGGAGGACGGGCGGATCGCGCTCGACGAGGAGATCAGCTCGCTCGGCTTGGAGCGCTCGGTGCGCACCGTGGTCGAGCTCGACCCGCCGGACGCGTGGCGGGCCCAGGTCCACCACACCCCGGGCTCCGAGCCCGATATCTTCGAGTACCAACTCGAGCCCCTCGAGGATCGAGGTTGCCGGTTGACGGTGACCTACCGGTACGCTGTGACCAGCATCTGGGAGCGGCTCATGCTGAAGGTGCTGGCCCGCTGGATCCGCAAGGAGATCGAGACGATGTGGGATGGGTTCAGCCA
Source organism: uncultured Thermoplasmatales archaeon (assembly GCA_964492585.1). Classification (GTDB taxonomy): domain Archaea; phylum Thermoplasmatota; class SW-10-69-26; order SW-10-69-26; family SW-10-69-26; genus CAYXGD01. The sequence goes on from CAZBKU010000047.1 coordinate 11,906, forward strand.
CGCGATGGACCGGGAGCTGACCGCCCAGACCCGCGTGGGCGACGCTTAGGTGGCAGCGCTGAGCCTATGCGCTAGTTAGAGGCGAGACCGCAGGTGCGAGGCGAAGCCGAACAGGTTCGTGTCCGGCCTCCCGCGCGACCCTGTGAAGCCGCGGGTTTTTCCGGTCCAAGGGGTATGCCAGGTCTCCCCATGCCCCGCACCCCCTCGGTGGATCACATCCACGTCGAGTACCGGCGGACCTTCGACCACGCCCTCGACGAGGCCTACGGTTGGCTGACAGATTACGATGAGGCCGACCCCCAGCGGGCCGGTGGGATCATCCAGGAACGGACCGCCATCGAGGAGAGGGGAGACGACCTGGTGGTGTTCGAGGGCCACATCAAGACCATGGGGCGGGATGCCCACGGCCACGCCGAGGTCGAGCTGGACCCGCCGGATCACTGGACAGCCTACCTCCACGACGAGAAGGGCCGGCTGGGCGACATCTACGACTACCGGCTGGAGCCCAAGGGGGAGGGCCGCTGCGAGCTGGTGGTCGACTACGCTTTCGCTGCGCCCAAGCTCAAGCACAAGCTCCAGCTCATGGTCGGCAAACCCCTGATCCGCCGCAAGCTCGACGACATGTGGGACGGGTTCGAGGAGGCCATGGACCGAGAGCTTGGCCAACAGCCCCAAACACCGACGCAGTGATGCTATCCCTGGCTCCCGGGACCGTCGCCGTCAGCGACCGGCCAGGACGTCGACGTCGCCGACGCCGGCCTGGGCCGTGACCCCCACCTTGTGCTCCTTCCCATCGAAGCCGGCCGAGCGGGCGTGCTCTCGCTCACCAGGACCGTGCTCGGGTTCGTGGCGATCGTGGGTCTCGGTGGGCCCGATCGAGATGTCCACGTCCCCCACACCGGCCCTCCCGGTCACCTCGTAGCCGGTGGCCGGATCGCTGGGCAGGTGGAGGTCGACGTCGCCGGTGCCGGTTCGCAGATCCAGCTCGGTGGTCGAGAGCGTTTGGATCTCGAGGTCGACGTCGCCGACGCTGGCCGTGGTGGACAGCGCACCGTCGAGGTGGCCGATCCCGGCGTCGATGTCGCCGGTGCTGGTCGCCAGATGGGTCGCACCGAGGGCCGGGGCCTCGAGGTCGATGGCGCCGACGTGGGTGCGCGCCCGAAGCTCGTGGGGGCCCGTCCCGGGGACCTGGATCTGGATGTCGACGCTGGCCTGCCGGTCGCCCTGGCCTCGCCGGTCAGCCACCTGGAAGGCCACCAGGTCCAGGGCGCCATCGTCCTCCCGGAGGTCCCACGCCAGCTCTTGGGCCTCGACGGCCTGGCGTGCCTGGGACCCGGTGGCCCGGACGTGGAAGACGATCTCGACGGTCTCGGCGTCCCCGGCCACGATGTCGAGATCGCCGACGATGGTGCACAGG
>CAZBKU010000047.1:13332-14940 GCA_964492585.1 uncultured Thermoplasmatales archaeon
GCGTCATGGTCGCGTCGGACCCCGGTGTCCCGGACGGTCGTCTCCAGGCGTTGGCCGGCCAGGGCCGGCAGGTCACAAGGCGCCCGGTCCAGGCCGTGGGCGGTGGTCAGGCCCTGAGCTCGGTCGTCCTCCAGGGCGAAACCGGCCGTGGCGCCCAAGACGAGGGCGACGACGGCGGCGGTGGTCAGCCGGGGATCACGGATGCTTGGGCCAGCCATGCCTGCCTCCAGCTTCGGGACTGATCAGACGGGTTATCAACCTTCTTGGACGCCGGTTGAGGGCCACCAGGCGCTCTCGAGGGTGCTTGTCGTCGTCTGGTTCCCGGTGGTGGCTGTCGCCGGACCCGGGCGCAGGGTGAGATGGTAGTCCTCCCCCCAACGGTGGATAGCCACACCGGCATCGACCGGCGGCGGCATCGAGAAGGCGATCTCGGCTTGGCCCAGCCAAGCGCCGTCGGCGTCGGCCGAGGCGGCGTCGAGGATCGTCGCGACCCCACCCTCGTAGTCCGGGATGAACAGGCGGATGTCGTAGCCGGTGTCATCGGTCAGCTGCGGGCCGACCCGTGTACCCAGGGAGACGATGAACTCGCCGTCCTGGAGATGGAAGATCCCCTGGCGGGCAGCTGGCTGGGCGTCGACCATCTCCACGGTGAAGGTGCCGCCACCCACGTTGAGACCCAAGCCCTGCAACGCCCGGGCGGTCAGCCCATCGTCGGTGTTGCCACCGATCCACAGAGCGTGGAGGGCGCCGGAGCGAGCCAGCTCCGGGGGCGGCTGGACGAGGAGCATGCCGCCGAGCAGGTGCACGGGCCCGCTCTCCTGCTCCCCGTGGCTGGCTGTCTGGCAGCTGAAACCAGCGGCCGCCAAGGAGATCGTCCCGGGCACGTCCTCGAAGGGTTCGGGTTCGAACCCATCGGGCAGCATGCTCACCCAAGGCCCTTGGGCCGGTAGGGGGAAGACGCCGATCTGTTCCTGGCACCCGGACAGGGTCACGTCGCTGGCCTGCCCGGGGCCGCCGGTCGAGCCGTCGGCTTGCCCCCCGGCGGTGCCGTTGGCCGGTGGGTCTGCCCCGTCGTCCTCTGAGGTCCCCTGGGTCGGTCGCAGATCCTCATCGTCGCCTGCCCCGGGGTCGATGTCGCCGAGGCAGCCGGCGAGCGCTGTCGTCACGATCAGCAGCGCGATGGCTGCTGCTGGGATGGGTCGTCGCATGTGTCTTGCCTCCGTCATGTCGTCGGTCGTGCTGTCGTGTATCGCGCCGTGTTGTCAGGTCCCGGTGACGTCGATGCTACCCACGTCGGTGCGGGCGTCGATGGTCACCTGGTTGGCCTTGTCCGCGAAGCCCTCGGTGCGGGCGGTGGCCTCCTCGCTAGGCCCCCGGCTGTCATGTCGCTGGTGCTCCGTGGGTCCGATCGCCAGGTCGATGTCGCCGACATCGGTGCTGGCGTCCACGTCGTACCCGGTGTCCTCGTTCACCGGAACGTCCAGGTCGATGTCCCCGACATCGGTCTTGAGGTCCCAGGTGCCCGTCCCGACCGAGGCCAACCCCATGTCGATGTCGCCCACGTCGGTCCGGGCGATCAAGCCGGCCGCAAGCGAGACCCCGGTGCCC
>CAZBKU010000048.1:0-14788 GCA_964492585.1 uncultured Thermoplasmatales archaeon
TGGCCGCCCCCATGACGTCGCCGGCCCAATCGCGCACGAGCCGGTTGGCAAGGGTCGTCTTGCCTGCGTTCGGTGGGCCGTAGATACCGATCTTGCCCTGCTTCTTCCCAAAGATGTTCTTGACCCAAGACAAGATGCCTCCACCTTGTCCGCTGGATCTTAGTTTCTGACCGATGGCCATATCATCCCTCCTAGTGAGTCGAGACTCGGAACGAGCCAGTGCACCCGTTCCAATCGAAGTGGTCCCCCGGTAAAGCCTTTGTCGGTTTACATCGAGCCTCCCGACCGGCCCTGGACGGCCGAACCACGGTCTCTACCCCCCGTCGGCTCCAGGGCCTTGTGCATCGACGACCCGACCTGAACCGGTTAGTATATGCGCGGGCCGATGTTTCGGTCGAGCGGGATGGGCCACGCATACGAACGCGAGCTCCGGGGTGTGCTCACCGGGGACCGCGACACGATCGATAAGATGACCAGGACCGGCGGTGCCGAGATCCTCCGGTCCTACAACGCACCGTTGAAAGCCCCGTTCATGGTGGTCCGTGCCGCTGGCTCCCTGGGTACCGGGGACCTGGTGGTGCTCCGCAGCGGGTTCTCCTTCGTCCTAGAGGTCAAGGCCGCCGGGCGAGACACGGTCCACTTCTCCGAGTCCTCCGGCAAGCTCCAAGAGCAAGCCGAAGAGCTTGGCCGTGTGGCCGAGCGTGCCGGGATCCTGGCCATGTACGCCTTCCGGCTCAAAGGCCACCGCAAGAAGGATCCCTGGTGCATGTTCACCCTCCCCAACGACAACCTGGAAGGGCGAGGCCGGCTCTTGGCCCGCTACACGCCGGACCTGCCGACCACAGCCTCGGACACCTTCGTGCTCCGATGGGAGGAGGGCCGGCCGTTGCACCACTTCCTCGAGCAGTACTACGAGGTCTTCGAGGACGGGCTGCCCGAGGCCGAGGCGCTGGCCCCCACGACATAGGACCTGCTCATCGGGTCCAGTGCTCGATGGCTTGCTGCGCACCCGAGATAGCTCCCTGGTCGCGGGGGACATCACGGTTCGAGGCCCAGCTTCTCCTGGCGGGCCTTCCACCATCGGTAGGCCAGGGTCCCTCCCACGGCCACCATGGTCAGCGCCAGCATGGCAGCCTCGAAGGGGCTGACCCACTGGAAGAACTCGGCAACCTGGGGCGCCCCGGAGGAGGTGCCCGGGTCCGAGGTGATGTCGGGCTCGCCGGTCTGGGTGTTGACCACGATCTGGACGAACCAGAAGAAGTTCTGATCCCAGACCGGCCAGAACAGGACCACGCCGCCGGCGAAGACGTCCATCAAGAGGTGGCTGGCCAGGTAGTAGGTCGCCACGGCCGGGTAGATCGCCTTGTCGGGATCGCTCTGCCGCCACCGGTACCAGAGGTAGATGCTCGGGAGCAGGATGAAGACGTTGCTGGTCGTGGCTCGATGGACCCCGAGCCAGAAGTCCAGATCCGGCAGGAAGGTGAACGGCAGCATCGAGAGCGCCACCTTGGGGGGTGCCAGGCGCAGGGCAAGCAGCAGCAGGATGGGCACCAGGAGGTGGACGATGAACGACGGCACGACCTGCGGTAGCGACCTGCTCGTCAAAGATGTGCCGGCCCGGCACCGGGTGTGCGCCGAGTTGGATGGAGGGTGCTTAAGGGGGTCTCGTCCATCAGGAGACGTGGGCTACCGCGTGGCCGACGATCAAGCGGTCCTCGAGGCCGCCGAGGAGGTCTTCGAAGAGATGCCGGTCGTCGAGACCCAGCACCGGCTGGCCGAGCTGGTCCTCGATCGGCTCCAGGACGAGGACCCCGACTACCGCGTGAGCCAGGGCCGGGTGCGCCGGTTGGTCCTCGACAACGACCTGGCCACGGTCCGCACCACCACCGGACGCACGTCCAGACCTCCACCGGAGACCTGCCCGGTGTGCGAGGCCGAGCTTTCGACCTCCAAGAACCGGACCTTGGACGGACGGGAGACGGTGATCGGGACCCGTTGCGACGACTGCGGTTACGGCTCTGGGCCTCGGCTCCAGGTGCCCTTGCGGTACGAGTTCGTCCGGGACGACGATGGCGAGCCAGAGGTCGAGTCCCAGGGGCCGTTCTAACCTCCATCCGGTGGATATCGTCCCATACACCCATATCCTAGCTTATAGGTTAATGAACCTATATCGATACTTGATAGATAGGTTGTCACACCTATATAACAGCGTATAGGTTGACAGACCGATGGAGACGTTCGTCGCTATCCTATGTGACGTTCGCGGATCCCGGCGCCGGCCCAATCGAGCCGACCTCCGGGACCATCTGCAAGACGCCCTGTCGCGGATCAACGAGAACGCTCAGCACGGGCTTGTCGCACCGTTCGAGCTCCAGCGAGGTATCGACGAGTTCGGAGCGGTGTTGCGTCCGAACGCCAACGTGGGACAGATCCTCCTTGTTGCATGGGAAGCGCTCTTCCCAGTGGATGTTCGGTTCTCGGTCGTGAGGGATGACCTGGATATCACCCCAGACGGGGGGCCTGACAGGGTTCCCCTCTACGACGGCCCAGCACTTCATCGGGCCGACGACCTCCTCCGATCGATCGAGCGGCAAGGTCTGCTCGTGGGTCTCGACCTCGGGCTCCCGCAACCAGCCGGGCAACTTCTCTCAACCAACGCGAACCTCCTCTACCTCCACCTCCTTGGCTTCACCCAACGCCAGATGGAGGTGTTCCAGGCTTACCGAGAGAAAGGGTCACAGCAAGAGGTAGCTGAGGCTTTCGGGATCACCCAACCTACCGTCTCCGAGCTCATGAGCAAGGTCGAAGCCCGTTTGGTGCTCCACAGCATGAAGCGTTTCGTGGAAAGCGCCGGGCCGATGATGGAAGAACGCTAGGTGGTCGGCCTCCTTCCCCCCTACCCCTCGGCTTGGGTCTGGGGGGCTGCCCTACTCCTGACCCTGAGCTTGAATGGGGTCTGGGTCCGAACGCTCCTCCACCTCGGAGGACAAAGCACACCCGAGGGTGCCGAGGGGCCCGGCATGGTCATCGGCAAACTGGAGAACGTGATCGTGATCTCCCTGGTGATCATCGAGGCGTACACGGCCATGGCGCTGATCTTCGCCGCCAAGGGGCTCGTGCGGAAGGACACGGGCGCCGACCACGAGTCTTACTACGTCCTCGGTACCCTTGCGAACTTCACGTGGGCGCTCGGGATCGGGCTAGCCACCCGATATCTCATCTCCACCAGCGCTCTAGTCGGATGACATGAACCGCTTGAACGCGTCCAGATCCCGTTCTTCCAGGGTGAAGTTCTCCGCCAGCTCGGTGGCCAGGGACCGGTGCGGTTCGGGCCCGTAGTCGTGGCCGGGGTAGACCTCCAGGTGGTCCGGCAGGGACGGGATGGTCTCCATCAGGGTCTTGTGCATGGCGTCGACGTCCGAGCCGGGCAGGTCGGTGCGGCCGCAGTCGCCGATGAAGAGCGCATCGCCGCTGATGAGGTAGGTGTCGTCCACGACGTAGGCCACATGATCGGGGCAATGCCCGGGCGTGTAGTGGGCCGTGACGGGGACGCCGGCGATGGTGAGCTCCTGGCCGTCGTCGACCACGATCTTGGTGTCGGCGGTGGCCTGGGGGTGGGCCACGATCCTAGCACCGGTGCGCTCGACGACCTCGTCGAGGGCGCCCACGTGGTCGGTGTGGGAGTGGGTGAGCACCACGTGGGTGACGGTCAGGCCGTGGCGCTTGGCCGCCTCCAGGAGGGTGTCCGGTTCGAACCCGGGGTCCACGATGGCAGCCTCGCCGACCCCGGTGTCACCGAACACGTAAGCGAAGTTCTCCATGGGGCCGACCTTGAGCTGCTCGAAGACGACCTCGTCGGACATGGACCGGCCAACGCGTCCCAGGCTCAAAAGGCCCCCGCCGGTCCAGGGGCCCGGGTCGGCTCTCCATCCCAGCCGGTGAAACCCTGAAGAGGCGCGGTCCCCGTGGGAGGCCGTGGGCATCTTCCGCGCCACCGACCGACACGGGCCTGAACGGGTCACCACGGGCCAGCGATCGCTTGGCCTGTTCCCGATCACCGTCCACTGCTACCGGATCGGTCGGACCCTGATCGACGGGGGCTCGCCCCGGATGACCGACCGGTTGTTGGAGCACTGGCGGGACCAGGCCATCGACACGGTCCTGCTGACCCACCACCACGAGGACCACGTCGGCCTGGCCGGCTCGCTGGCCGACGCAGGGGCCCAGGTCCTGGCCCCCGAGGACACCTTGCCGTGGCTGGCCGAGGGCCTTGCCATGCCGGGCTACAGGATCATGGTCTGGGGTCGACCCGATCCGGTGGAGGCCGACCCGTTGGGCCGCAAGGTCACCACCGAGGATGGGAGCTTCGAGGTGGTCGACACGCCGGGCCACTCACCGGAGCACGTGGCCTTCTTCGAGGTCGAGCGAGGTTGGCTGTTCTGTGGGGATGCCCACCTGGGCAACCGGGTCGAGCTGCGGGCCAAGGAGGACCTGGCCGAGTACGTCGCCTCCCTGGAAAGGATGCGCGAGCTCGATGCCGAGACCCTGTTCCCGGGCCACGGACCGGCGGTCAGCGATCCCGACGCGGCCCTGGCAGACGCCATCGAGCACTTCGAGGAGCTCCGGCAGGAAGCCCACACGTTGGCTGGCCAGGGCCTGTCGAGGCGTCGCATCCAGCACGAGCTGTTGGGGTGGGAGGGTGTGATGCGGTACCTCACCCAAGGCGACTTCCGCAAACGCCACCTCGTCGAGCAACTCCTCGGGTGGGACAAGGGGTAGACCGACCGCCTTGGCGTGTCGAGGGCAAGCCTCTTGTCCCCCATCCCGATGAACCGCCGTGGACGACGTCTTCCGGATCACCGACCGCCACGGCCCCGAGCGGATCACCACCGGTAAGAAGATCCAGGGCATGTCGGTCACCGTCCACTGTTACCGCGTCGGTCGGTTGCTGATCGACGCTGGCCCGCCCAACCAGGTCGAGCCGATCGTCGAGCATGTGACCGGGACCGTCGACGACGTGCTGATCACCCACCACCACCCGGACCACGTGGGCTCGGCCGCCGCCCTGCACGCCCAAGATGCCACGGTCTGGGCCCACGAGGACGCCCTCTACCCCCTGTGGAACCCGCCACAGGTCAGCGATCGAACCCGTGAGCTATGGGGCGCCCCCGAGCAGGTCGATGCCGACTGCCTGGAACCCTCGATGACGCTCGACGATCGCCCCATCGAGATCCTCGAGACACCGGGCCACTCCCAGGACCACGTGGCCATCCACCTGCCCGACGAGGGCTGGGTCTTCACGGGGGACGTCTACATCGGTCCCCGGGTGGCCCTGGCGCCCAGCGAGGATCTCGACCAGTTGCTGGCCGCCTACGAGACCATCCGCGAGCTGGCCCCTGATCGCATGTTCCCGGCCCACGGTGCGGTGGTCAAGGATCCGGCCGAGACGTTGACCAAGACGATCGGGCACTTCCGCGAGCTTCGGGAACAGGCCTGGGATCACCACGACGAGGGGTTGACCCCCGAGGAGATCGCCGCGCGCATGTTCGGTGACCAGGGCCGGTTCGCCCAGGGCCGGTTCACGTACACCAACATGGTCGACGAGCTCCTGGAGCACCGGTGAGCCTGGCCCGAGGGCCAGAGCTTTTCTCCCCGGCCGCGGGTGCCAGCCCGTGCGCGCCATCCTGTACGCCGGCACCCGTGGATGCTCGACCACCCTGGACGACGCCCTGCGCGAGCACCTGGACCCGGCCCTGGTCGTCGCACCGGCCGACCCCCGGCTGCTCGGCGAGCTGGCCGATGCGCCTGGTATCGAAGAGGACTGCCGGGCCTGGGCTCAGCTCGTCCTCGAGCGAGGCCTGGACCAGGCACGGCAGACCGCCGCGGCAAGCCGCCAGGAGCTCGGCCAGGTCTTCGGTCAGGACGCGGCGGTCCGATCGGCCGAGATTGATGGCCAGGTGGTCCCCGGCAGGCTCGAGGACCTCCTCCCTGAGCGCTTGGCAGGCGATGGGAGGACCGAGCTGTGGGCCTCGCGGGAGCTGTTGGAGATCCTCCAGACCGTCGGCGTGGCCGTCGCCGATGGCCTGGCCCGGGAAGGGATCGAGCTCGAGGTCCGGTGAAGGCCAAGGTCCTTGAGCCCCAGCGCGATGCGGACCCGTGGGCCTACCGGAGGACGCCGAGGAGCTCGCCCTGACCCGGGAGCACCTGTTGTCCTGGTTCGACGACCACAAGCGGGACCTGCCCTGGCGGCACGAGCCCCACCGGAGCGATCCCTACGCGGTGCTCGTCAGCGAGATCATGCTCCAGCAGACCCAGGTCGACACCGTCGTCCCCTACTTCGAGGCCTGGTTGGATCGCTGGCCGACCGTCGAGGCCCTGGCCGAGGCCAGCGAGGACGAGGTCCTCCACGCCTGGCAGGGTCTTGGGTACTACAACCGGGCCCGTCGGTTGCACCGGGCTGCCCGGCAGATCGTCGAGGCGTTCGATGGCCAGATCCCACGGACCGTCGACGGTCTCCAGGCGTTGCCCGGCGTCGGGCCGTACACGGCCGCCGCCGTGGCCGCCTTCGCCTACGATCAAGCCAAGGTCCCGGTGGATGGGAACGTCGCCCGGGTCTGGGCGCGGTTGGAGGCCCAGGCCGTGGATCCCACCAAGGTGGCGACCAAACGCCGGGCACGGCAGGCCTTGCAGGGCTTGGTCGACGGGGCGCGTCCCGGCGAGACCGCCGAGGCGCTCATGGAGCTCGGGGCACGAGTGTGCACCCCCCGCCGACCCGATTGCGTGGCCTGTCCCCTGGACACCCGATGCACCGCGCTGATCGAGGAGCGGGTCCACGAGGTCCCCTTGACCGCCGACCGGCCCGACCAGCCGACCAAGGTCGTCGTCGCCCTGCTCGTCGAGACCGAGGAGGGGGTGCTGCTCCGACGTCGCCCGGCCGACGGCTTGTTGGGTGGGCTTTGGGGTCTACCCATGGTCGAGCGGGACCCTGGCGAGAGCTTGGACGCCGCGGCCCAGCGCTGCTTGGGCGGCCTCCCGGTGCAGCGTGACGAGCAGGCCCAGGCCGTGGTGGCGCACACGTTCACCCACAAGCGATGGCAGGTGCGGGTCTACCAGGCCCAGGTCCTCGATCGGTTGCCCACCGGGGAGGCCTGGACCCGGTGCAAGCCGGGGCAGACCGGGGAGCTGGCCCTGTCGACCCTGGACCGCAAGGTGCTCGACGCGCTGGCGCAGACGACGTTGGAACGGTTCGCGTGACCGACGATCCTCGCCAGGTTGAAGACCCCAGGACCGATGGGCCTGGTACCCATGGCAACCCTTGGGCGGGGGGCGGGGGGGGGGGCCAGGGTCTGTGGCCAGCGATCTCCGGGCGGTCTTCTACCTGGGGTTCGGTGTGCTCTATCTCACGACGTGGATCGCGCCGATGGCGATCGCCGACCAGATGGTCCGGCAGCTCGTCTTCTACGTCATCTTCGAAGCCATGACGATCATGGTGACGATGGGCTCGCTCTTCCCGTGGATGAAAGGCGGGCAGTCCGATCTGCAAGCCAAGCTCGTGGCGGGTCTGATCCTCGCGGGGGGCACCCTCGTGGCCGGGCTGATCGCCTGGGACTTCGGGCAACCCTGGGTCCTGGTCCCCTTCCTGGTCTCCCTGGGGTTCCGGGGCGGCATCCTGGTGACCAACCCGGCAGGTAGCCAAGCCGTTCAGCGCGTCGAGTACGACCTGATCACCACCGTCGTCGTCTTCCTGGGGTTGGCCGCGTTCCCGTTGCTGCTGCCGGTCCCGGCGCTTGGGATCACACCGGCGGTCATCCAGGCCCAGGGGTTCGATGCCATCTCCGCGAGCAGCGATTTCTTCCAGGAACCCGAGCTGGCCTTGGCGTGGGGGACGGTCTACTTCCTCGGCCTGGCTGCGGCCGAGCGCTACGACCTGGCCGGATGGCTGAGACGGAACGACGCCACGCGACAAGGCTCAGACTAGGTCAGCGAAGAAGGAAGAAGAGGAGGCGGCCCCGTTGGGGGCCGCAAGACACCGGCCGCGGACGCACCGCGGCCGAGGTGCCAGGGTGGGTCGGTCAGACGACCGAGCCAACCGGAGGATGTGAGGGGTAGGACCCTTCACACCATCGATGGCATACGGCGCGGATCGGGGATCCGGCCGATGCCGCTGATGATCGTGGCTTGCGCCACTCACATCATGGGCGGCATACCGCCGCCCATACCGCCCATACCACCCATGCCGCCGGGGCCGCCGGCGGGCATGTCGGGCATGTCGTCGGTGCCGTCGGCCTCCAGACCGCCCTTGCTGGCGATGACGTCGTCGATGCGGAGCACCATGGTGGCCGCCTCGACAGCCGAGCGCAGGGCTTGGGTCTTGACGAGCAGGGGCTCGACGGCGCCGATCTCGTAGGCGTCGCCGACACGGCCCTCGGTCACGAGGATGCCGTGGTTCTTGTTGCCGTTCTCGTGGGCCGAGCGGAGGTCGACGAGGACCTCGATGGCGTCGAGACCGGCGTTCTCTGCCAGGGTGCGGGGGATGACCTCGCAGGCCTCAGCGAAGGACTCGATGGCCAGTTGCTCGCGGCCGCCGACGGTGTTGGCGTACTCGCGAAGGCGCAGGGCCACCTCGGTCTCGGTGGCGCCGGCGCCGGGGACGACGTAGCCCTGCGTGAGGGCGCTGACGACGGCTCCGACGGCGTCCTCGAGGGTGCGCTCGACCTCGTCGACGACGTGCTCGGTCCCGCCGCGGACCAGGATGCTGACGGCGCGGGCCTCGGGGGCCTCGGTCACGAAGGTGACCTTGTCGTCGCCGATGGTGCGCTCCTCGACCAGGCCGGCGGTGCCGACGTCGTCGTCGTTGGCGTCCTTGGCGCTGTTGAGGATGCGGGCACCGGTGGCGCGCTCGAGCCGCTTCATGTCGGACTTCTTGACACGGCGGATCGCGTAGATGCCCTTCTTGGCCAAGAGGTGCTGGGCGATGTCGTCGATGCCCTTCTGGCAGAGCACGACGTTGGCGCCGGTCTTGGCGATGTGATCCACGATCTCTTCCAGCTGGGCCTGCTCCTGGTCCAGGAAGGCGTTGAGCTGGTCGGGGTCGGTGATCTGGATCTCGCTGTCGGCCTCGGTCTTCTTGACCTCGATGGCTTCGTTGAGGAGCAGGACCTTGGCGTCGTCGACGCTGGTCGGCATGCCCGTGTGGACGCGGTCCTTCTCGATGATCAGGCCCTCGATCAGGCTCGTGTCGTCCACGGAGCCGCCGGTCTTGACGACGATCGTGATGTTGTCGCTGTCGACCTCGAAGTCGCCGCTGTCCTCGTCGGCCACGGCGCGCACGGCGTCCACGGCGATCGGCGCCAGGGTCTCGACGTGCTGGCCGGAGAGCTTGGAGGCCATGGAGGTCCGGGCGACCTTCTCCAGGAGGTCATCGTTCTCGATGGTGACCTCTTGGGACAGGTCCTGGAGGATCTCGGTGGCCTTGTCGGCGGCCAGTTGGAAACCCTTGGTGATCAGGGTGGCGTGGACGTCGTCGAGCAGGTCCTCGCTCCGCTTGAGGAGCTCGCCGGCCAGGACCACGGCGCTCGTCGTGCCGTCGCCGCACTCCTGGTCCATGGACTTGGCGACCTCGACGACCATCTTGGCCGCCGGGTGCTGGATGTCGATCTCACGGAGGATGGTCACACCGTCGTTGGTGATGACCACATCGCCCATGGAATCGACGAGCATCTTGTCCATGCCTCGGGGACCCAGGGTGCTCCGAACGGAGTCGGAGATGGCCTTGGCGGCCATGATGTTGTTGTCCTGGGCGCTTTTGCCGCGGCTTCGCTCGGTCCCTTCAGCGAGAACGATGAAGGGTTGTCCGGACGAACCGAATCCACCTTGCTGTGCCATACAGCCCAATCAAAATATAGCTTCTATATAAGCTTAACTGGTGACGCGGTGGCAAGGTTCCCGGACCCGGAGAGGACCGGATCCGGGGCTCCCCCAGACGCGGCCGCAGCCCTCGCGCCTACCCGGTCAGCTCCAGCACGGCACCCGTTCTTTGGCTGGGCCATCGGCGCCTCGCCGGCCCGCGAAGAAAGTCCGCCCGAACACAGCTCGGGCTCTCTCGAGGTCGCACGGCGATCTCTCGACCTGCACGGAAAGGAACGGGCCGGCGAGCGGTCTATGGCCCAGGCCGCCTTCGGCGGCGGGCTGGCATGGGCGTGCCTACCCGGTCAGCTCCAGCACGTCCATGCCGCGGGAGATGTCACCCGTGAACAGGTAGCCGTCGTAGTACCAGACGTCCCAGGTGTTGGTGCCCTGGTTCCACTGGTCGATCAGCTGGATGCTGCTAGGATCGGTGAAGTCCAGCAGGGTCACGCCGGCCCCGTAGAACGCCATGGCCAACAGATCGCGGTCCTCGGAGGGGACCAAGCGACCGAAGTGAGCGGTGCAGGTCGCCGCGTTGTCCTGGGTGGCGGTGGTGAGCGCGGGCGGATGGGGGCTCCACCAACCCTGCAGCTCGGGGGTCTCCTCGTCGCTGATGTCGTAGAACCACAGGTTGCCGGCGTAGCCGGGACCATCGCAGCCAGGTGCCGCGCCCCCGCCGGTCTCGTCCCCGACGATGAGCACGGTGGCATCCTTGTTGGTCATGGCCAGGTGGCTGAAGAACGTGATCGGGACCTCGGTGCTGGGCAGGGCTGGGTTCCCGTGGTGCACGGGCACGTTGACGATGACCTGGGGGTCCACCGGGTCGGCCATCTCCCAGATCTGGGTCATCTGGATGCCAGCGCAGTACCCGCGCAGCTTGTCCTCACCCATGTAGAAGGTGATGTCGTGGCAGCCGAACCCGTTGTTCCAGTCCTGGACATGGACCGGCGCCTCGGGGTCGGTCAGGTCGTAGATCTCGGTGATGCCGGGTGCATCGTCGGCCGTGTGGCTGCCGACGGGGAACCCGGACCCGGCGCTGTTGCTGTTGTAGACGATCGGGGTGCCCGGGACGACGGCCACGTTGTGGGTGCCATCGGTCGGTTCCAGCTCACCCAGCGGCTGAGGGTCGGTGGGGTCGGTGATGTCGTAGTACGGCAGGATGCCGCTGCCGGTAGCGAAGATCGCCACGAGACGTCCGTCAGGGTAGGCGATGGTGTCGGCGTCCCGGGTGCTGACGTCGATCTCGGAGAGGACGACCTCGTCGGTCGGCCCGCCGATGTCGACGATGGTCGCCGGGTTGCCCGAGACGATGGCCAGGCTGCCGAACAGCGCGATGCCGTTGCCGGTGTCGATCTCGTCGGTGGTGTCGGCGATGGGATCCATGCCGGTGATGTCGCTTGGCAAGGCCGCACCCTGGATCGGTTGCCACCAGGATGGCGCGTCCTCGGGCACGGTGGTCAGGGTCGGGTAGTCGAAGGCCGGATGGGGGGACGTCAGGGGGTCCTCCCAGCGCTGGACGTCCTGGGCCAGCAGGCCGCCGGTCACGTCTGTCAGGCTGTTCTTCTCCGCGTCACCGTCGTCGTCGGACAGGCCCAGGCAACCGGTCAGGACGGGCGCTGCGACGAGAAGGACGGCCAGAAGCCAAGCTCGCATGGTCCCTGAGCCGGCGGGATGGTAGAAAAGCTTTGTTGGAGGGGGGACGGGCAGCCGGGGTTCGGGGACCCGGGCGGGCCGCAGGGGAGCCTCGACCTGGCGGATGGTCCGTAGGGGAGACCAGTAAGCCGACGAGGAACGTACCCTCGCGGGTCGATGGTGGAGGGCTGAGGAGGTAGGGGGCTCTTGTGGGACGCTGCTGCCTCCCCTCCTCCGTGATCCGGCGATCCTCCTCTGTGGTACCACTCAGGGGAAGCCCGGTGGGAGGGGTGGACCCTGGAGAGCGATCTGGTACTCTAAGCTGGGGTCGAACATCGCCGTCGGCGAGCGGTGCGGGAGGCTGGGCCCACAGCTCCCGTACAGGTGGGGCCGGAAGGAGGCCCCAACGCAGATCCACGCCTCGGCACCATCTCGGACCCAATCACCGTCCTCGTCCTCCTCGATCAGGATCGCCGGCCGATCGGGGTCCGTGTCGTCCTCGTCCAACCTCTCGATCTCGGTCGAGGTCCGCAAGGTCGGCGGATCGACCCCGTTCCGCTCGACCACCGCGCCCCCCAACCCCATCGTCACGTGGGAGACGATGGTATCGCCATCCCCATCCAGCGACGGATCGGCGTCGAGAGGGATCAGGCTGGTCTCGACCTGGGGGCCCGTTGGCACGGTCGGATCCTGGTCATCTGGGTCGACCTCGAGCAAGGCCACGCGGCGCGAAGGGTTCAGATCGACGTTCCCGTCGCGACGGTCCGCACACGCCTCGGCGCCCGTGAGTTCCAGGTAGGCCACGTAGCCATCGTCGTCCTGATCGATGTCGACGGGAACCGCTGCGGTCGGGCTCCGAAGCGACTCGCAGTAGGTCGACATCTCCCCGGGGAGCGATGGGTCGTCGTCGAAGCGATCGAGGACCACAACCTCGGTGGACTCGCCTCGCTCGATCGACGGGATCGCGGGTCGGACCTCGAACCTGTCGAGGACGACGTCCACGGTGGCGGGGAACCCATCGTCGTCTGCATCTGGGCCTAAGACCGGAGAGGTGAGGGCGGTGAGAAGGACAGCCCGACCGGGCGCAACGTAATCCTCGGGTCCCAGGCACTCTCCGGCGTCGTCGGTATCGTTCAGAAGCTGTCTGGTCTCGGGCAGCGAGCAGAGATCTGCCTCTGCATCATCGTCTAGGCCATCACCATCTTCATCAAGACCGGCGGCGGCCCCGGTCAGCGAGAGGCTGGGTGCTAGGATCAAGGTAGCTCCGAGCAAGAAGGCAAGGATCCCTCGGCTGTCGACCCGTGGGCGATAGGGCTCCGGCATCCGTTGTTCTGTCCCCTCCGTACCCGAAACCCCCATAGAGCTGGTATATCGAGCCAACTGACGATAAAGGCTCGGAGGGCTCTCTGAGCTGCCAAATAGGACCCCTATATGATCCCCATCTCGGCCAGCTTCTCGGGCAGGTAGGTGTCGGTCACGAAGTCGAGACCGTACTTGGCCAGGGCCTGCTGCTCCGACTTCTTGCCAAGCTCGAGCTGGAACTGGATCTCGCCTTGCCAATGATCGTCGGCGAAGCGGGGATCGGTCAGCTCGGATCTCAGCGCCCGCTCGTCCTGCTCGGAGAGCTTGTCGCTTGGCAGGTCGTAGTTGACGATGTCGCTGGGGGTCACACCCAGGTACTGGGCGCTGGGGGTGGCCAGGTACTCGCTGATGTGGGCGGTCTTGATGGCGCCGTAGGCCACCGACGCGAAGATCCGGTAGGACCAGGGATCCCCATCGGTGAAGACCAGGCACGGCAGCCCGTACTCCTCGTTGAGCCGCTTGAGGAAGCGCCGGGTGGAGCGGGCCGGTTGACCCTTGAGGTGGACGAGCACGGCGCGGTGGGACTCGTCGAACCCGTTCTCGACGAGCCGGTCGAACATACCACCGGTCTCCACGGCGATGACGAAGTCGGCGTCGATCTCCTCGAACCGGACCTTGTCCTCCTCGACGCTGTACGGGATCGAGTAGCCGGAGTCGCCGACGTCGTCGCGGCAGTTGATCACGCGCGTGTCGCCGGAGCGGGTGGTCTCCGAGATGGTGAGGTCGCCCAGGACGCGGGCACCGTCCTCCTCTGGGCGGAGCTTGAAATCTTCACGAAGGAGCTCGGTGACGACCTCCAGGTCCTCGGCCAGCTTGTCGCTCTCGGACTGGTCGCCGAACTTGGCCAGGTCCCAGCCCTCGGAGATGTAGTACATCTCCCGCAGGGTCGAGGACTTGTCGGTCTGGAGCATCTCCTGGATGAAGTTGGTCATGTACATCGTCCGGAGCAGCATCAGGGCGCCGTCGGCCTTCTTGGCCGTCCGCGTGCTCACGCTGTCCCCGTACTTCCAGACGCCCAGGTCCTCGTCGAACTCGATGTTCGACTTGGAGCGGACGGGGACGTGGAGCTTGGGCACGTCACCCTCTTTGATGTCCTCGTAGACCTGCTCGGCGATCTCGTACAGGGCTTCCAGGGTCGCGTCCTTGCGTTCGCCGGCGTCGGCGTGTCGCGGGGTCATCAGGCCTCCACCTCCTTCTCTTCCTGGGCGTCGTCGGGATCGATCGGGTTGCCGTCGGCATCGAGCTCGATGGGCTCGGGGGCCACATCGAGCTCCTCCTTGGACTCCCAGGCCTCTGCACCGGCGATGAGTGTGGCGTCGATGCCGTCGAGGTAGACGTCGACGTCGTCGATGTCGCCGTCCTCGAGGCCTCGGATCCGGTAGGAGAGGGTGGTGCTCTGCCCGCTCTTGATCCGGGAGAGCTCCCAGACGAGCTTGTTGCCGACGACCTCGCCCTTGGGCTCGACGGCCTCGACCTCGCCATCGCTGGGAAGCTGGGCCATGACCCGGAGCTTCTTGCCGTGGCTGGTGTAGTTGGCCAGCTTGATGCTGATGTCGTGGCCCACACCGCTCTCGAACCCGATGGTCGGGGTGACCATGACCGCGTTCATGATCCGGGCGATCGACCGCTCGTAGTCCGGGGTGTCCTGGCCGACGATCTGGGCGCTCTTCTCGGCAAGAGCGGGCACGATCTTGCGGATGACGTTCTCCTTCTCCCGCATCTTGCTGAGCTTCTTGCGCTTGCGGATGTGGGCGCGCATCTTGCGGGCACACTCGCGCACGGCCAGCTCGATCTCGTTCTCGATCTCCGGGATCTTGGCCACAGCGTCCTTGGATTCGCTGGTGAACGGGACGTTGGTGGACGCCACGTGGACGAGGATGGCCGCTTG
>CAZBKU010000049.1:0-14619 GCA_964492585.1 uncultured Thermoplasmatales archaeon
CTGGCGCTGATGTACCGGGGCCCCAACAACCGCATGGCCGGAGCCAGGAAGGCATGCCCGATCACGGTGCGCAGGAACGGCAGCCGAGGGAGCCTGTGGAACCAGTCGTCGGGCTCGGTGAGCGGGTACAGGTAGGGACCCATCAGGACCAGACCCCGGACCCGCTCGGGGTGACGCACGGCCAGGGTCATGGCAAGGCCCCCGCCCCACGAGTGACCGAGGACGAGCGCCGGCTCGTCCCAGCCAAGGGCATCCATGACCTCGACCAGCCAGTCGGCCTGGACCCTGGGATCGGACAGCTTGGACCAGGGTCTCGTGCTCCACCCGTAGCCCGGCCGGTCGATGGCCACGACCTCGTGGTCCTCGGCCAGCTCGTCCATCAGCCGGGTCTGGGTGAAGTCCTGCAGGAACCCGTTGAGCCCGTGCAGGCAGAGCACCGGCGAGCCGTTGCCCTGACCGCGACGCACCAGGTGCACGTCGACACCGCCGACCTCGAGCCTCTCGCCCTCGGGCGGGTAGCGCTCCCGGGCCCGGCGGATGTGGACCTGGGTGTAGAGCCAGGAGACCGCGATGAGCGCGGCCAGGCCGCCCACGATCCAGAGCCAGAGCAACGCGCTACCATCCGAGCTCGATGCGTTTGAGTCTTTCCAGTGGGGACGCGGAGAATCCGCGGGGGTCACCCCGAACCAACCGATCGGGATCGTTCGTTCCGGAGTCTCAGGTCACGTACACGTACCTGGGTAGATGTCCTCGATCGTCCCGGTGTGGTGGAGGTCCAGCGTGACCGTGGCTTGCGACTCGATCGTCGCGTAAGCCTGTTCGGCGGGCTCCAGCGCGATCAGCAGGTCGCCACCGGGGATGTCGTTGGTCAGGTTCCATCCGTCGATCGCGACCGTGTAGTCCTCGCCAGCATGGAGGGGGGCCCATAACCGATGGGCCTCGTAGCGTTCGAAATCAGATGTCTTCAACTCGACGACGGTGTAGCGGCTCGTGGTGATCTCGCTGGGTTCCCAGTTCACCGTCACCTGGCCGTCGTCAACGACGGTCCGGTTCCCATCCACGAACACACAGTTCGTCCACACCGGTTCAGAAGCCTGTGCGGGTGCCATCGGGGGTCGTAGATGGACCTGAGACCAGCTCAATTCCACGGTCTCCAGGGTGTGGTTGAGGGACGGGGTCTCCGTGATGTTCGCCGCATCCTGCTCAAGGTCAGCCTCGGCCGGATCGATGTCGGCTGGGTCGTCTGCCCCGCCTGGGAGCCCGATGCACCCGGCGCTCACCAGGAGGGCGGCGAGCGCGAGGGTGGTGGGGGCGCGATGCAGGGGGATCATGGAGGTCCTGCTCCCGGAGATCGCCCTTGTCCTTCTGATCGTGTGATGGTAACCCAAGCCTCACCAACAGAAGGGATCTCCAGATTTGATAGCCCTTTGGGTGTCATTCCCCGGGGAAGGTAGGCTGTGCCGGTTAGACCACCGGTCCAGCGCGGACGACCGCGTTGCGGGCACGTCTCGGGAGGGAAGGGGGCCGGACCCACCGGACCCAGAGCGCCTAGGTGGCGTTGCACGTCCGGCTGGGGAGCTCGGAGGGTACCTACCTCCCGTCGCCCACCATTCCTACCCGTCGATCCAACGATCCTGCGTCCACGGCTCGGGCGTGGGCAGCTCCACCGTCTCATCGAAGACGAACGTGTAGAGCCCGGTGGTCGCATCCCAGCTGACCAGCTCGCCGGTCGGCAACTGGAGCACGTCGAGCACCGTGGGCGCCCAGGTGAACGTGGCCAGGCCCTCGGCCGGCCGATCCGGGTTCTCGTGGTCGGGCATGAAGACCCCCAGCGTCTCCAGCTCGGGACCGTTGGCAGGGTCAGCGTCGAAGGCCCACACGCCGCCGTGGTACATGGACACGAACCCGATCCGGCGCTCCTCGTCGACCACGAAGTAGTGGGTGCTGAACTGGAGCCCACCGCTCCATTCCACGTCCTGGGGCAGGGTCCAGCGGGCCACCGGCTCGGCCTCGGTGGGGTCGGTCGTGTCGAACACGACGATCTGGCCGCTGGGTCGGTCGGTGGGGTGGGTGACGATCTCCTGGCCCACGAACGTGTAGTGACGGTCCTCCCAGGTGCCCTCGATGGGGTAGGTGCCGTGGTACTGCCCGGTCATGCCGCTGCCGGCCTCCGGGTCGAGGTCGCTCCAGTCCGAGAGGACCGTGGTCTCCTGGGGTCCGTCGACGCGGACGATCCGGTACCCGCCGTTCCAGTTGGCCAGGTGGTAGAGCACCTCGCCGGTGACCGGATGTTCTTGGATCCAGCCGTCGACGTGCCCGTTGGCAAGGGGTCCCGACGGGGCTGGGCCCACCTGCTCGCTGGTGTGCAGGGCCAGGTGTTCGAGCTGGGGACCGGTGGCCCCCTGGGTGATGGTGGCCATCTCGAAGTAGCTGGCCGTGTGCTCGCTGTTGGCGATCCCCCCGAGCACGTGGTGGGTCCCGTCGATGGTGGTCACGAAGACGCTGTGGGCCCCGTTGGTCGGCATGGGCATGTAGTCGACCACCGCCGGTTCGGTGGGATCGGTCAGGTCGACCAGGACCAAGCCCGAGGCGTAGGGCACGTTGTCCTCGGGGCCTTGGTCGAGCAGGACCTCGACCGGGTGCTCCTGGCCGCATCGGTCGCGCCAGGTCGCCCCCTGGAGGGCCTCGGCCGGGCTCACGGGCTGGCCGGTGGGGGCAAGCGGGGGCAGGCTGGGTAGGGCATCCGGCTGGCTGGTCCGCACGGTGCCCAGGACAGCGTAGCTGGCATCGTCGGTCACCCCGGCGTCGTAGGTGAACGTCGTCGGCAGCACCAGCTCGCCGATCTTCTCGGGGTTGGCCGGGTCGGTCACGTCGCTGACGACCAGGGCCACGTCGGTGCCCCAGGAGTGGGTCACGGCCAGGTCGCGCTCGCCGTCGGTGGCCACCTCGCCGCACAGGTGGTCGCCGCTGGTCGAGCCGTGGTGCTCGGTGACCAGGGGGTCCCAACCGATCTCCCGGAAGTTGGGCGTGGACAGGCCGGCGTGCTGGGCCGGGTCCTGGTGGTCGTGGTCCTTGCCGAAGGGCAGGGCCTTCTCGGCCCAGAGGGCGGCCTGATCGTCGGGCTGGTCGGGCAGGTCGTCGTCGCCGGTGTCTCCCAGGCACCCGACGAAGGTGACCGTCAGGAGCAGGAGGCCAAGCACCAGGGCTCGCATAGGCGCTGAGAGCGGGCCATGATGCGTATATGCTTTCGTGTCGTCCCCCCTACGATGGGCGCGTGGCTTGGCTGGATCCCGACGGGCCCCCGGCGGCGGGATCGAGCCGGGTGAACAAGGGGCTGCCCGCGTCCTGCACGGCCGCCCGGATCTGGATCACCCGCCCCTCGTCGGCAGGATCCACGGCGTAAGCGATGAACAAGCGACCGTCGGGGAGCACCTCGTTCTCGAAGAAATCCAGCAGGCTCCGATCGGCCCCCGAGAGCGCACAGTTGCCTCCCCGGCTGCAGATCCCGCCCTGGTGGACATCGGCCTCGACGATGGCCCGCTCGATCCTGGGCTTGGACGTGGCGACACCGTCGATCCAGGCCGCCTCCACGTCCCACAGGCCCACGCGGTCCGGCGGGCCCTCGATGTCGCTGGCGTAGTACGTGATGGCGACCCGATCCCCACCACCCCCGGAGATCCACGGCATGATCGCGTTGGGCCGCTGGGTGATGTCGACGACCGGTCCCCACGTGGCCCCACGGTCCAGGCTCGCCGACAGGCGGACCACCGTGCCGCCAGGCGCCTGGTCGGTCGGCCCGGGGACCTGCTCGCTCCAGGCGTACACGAGCGTCCCATCGCCGGTGAGGTCCAGGACCGGAGCCATGTGCACACCGCTCCACTGCTCGGTCGCCAGCTGTCCGTAGGTGGTGGTCTGCAGGCCCGTGTCGATGCCGGTCCAGCTGATCCCGCCATCGTCGCTGCGGGCGATGTGGAGCCCGAAGGTCCCCTCCTCGACCTGTCGCGTGTAGGGCACGTAGGCACGCTCCCCTTCGGGATCCAGCTGGATGGGGCCCAGCCACCCGATGCCCTGGCCGACGTAGATGGGGTCGGTCCACGTCTGGCCGCCGTCGAACGTCGTCCGAGCGGTCACGCACCGCTCGCATCCCCCGCCGGTGGTCATCCAGGCCATCACCAGGTGACCGTCGGCCCCGGCGGCCATCCACTGGCGGTCGGCCGTGTCCTCCTCCGGGACGACGTCGCCCAGATGGGTCCACCGGTCACCCCGGTCCGTCGACGCGAAGACCTGGACCCGACCGCTGCCCAGATCGCTGGCGTAGACCGTGCCGGCGGCATCGACAGCAAGGTCGGCATCGCCGTTGGCCACCGAGGCGCCCGGCGCCAGCTCGCCGGTGGTCTCGTCGTTCAAGCGCTCCCATGTGCCACCTGGCGCGTCGGTCCGGAAGACCAAGCCGTGGGCACAGTGGGGTTGCCCGGCCGCCCGGAACACCGGCGTCGCCGCCAACGGCGAGGTGTCGCACCCCGGGAACGTCACGTAGAGGGTGCCGTCCGGGGCCGCCCAGGTCCCCGGCTCGCCGCCGGCGATCCCGTACCCGACCTCGGCCACCGTCCCCAGGACCTCGAACCCGGGCGCTTGGAACCCAGCGGGTTCGTGAGCACCGACCAGGACGTGGCCGGTGGCTTGGCCTGAGCGGACGGCCGGCGCCTGCTCGGATCGCTCGACATCCTCCCCGCCAAGGCACCCGGTCAAGCTGACGAGGACCAGCAGGACGGCCACCGCGACGGCACGACGGGCGCCAAGCCTCATCGGACGACCACCCGGGTCAGCTCCCCTATCGCCACGTTGGCGGCACGCTCGGCCTGCGCGTAGACCTGGTAGCCGTCGGCGGTCAGCCCGCCGGTGCTGCCCTGACCCCAGAACATCTCGACGGCGGTGCCAAGCGGGTCCACAGCTGCTCCCTGGCCCAGCCTGACCTCCGGACCCGCACCCTGGACCTCGACCAGGGTCTGGCCGCCAGGGGAGACGATCTCGGCCTCGAGCCCATCGTGGGCTGAGATCCCCGGACCCATCTCGAGGAGGAGACCGAGCTGGAGCGTGGCCGGCGGTGTGGAGAACGACCAGCCCACCGGCTCCTCCGCTCCGCGCGCGTGGGTCTCACCGACCCGGGTCTCGGTGGCCTAGGCCCGCAGACCCTGGCCGGCATCGACGGTCTCGGTGGGGAGAAGCACCCGGTAGCCCTCGATGTTGCCGGTGGTGTAGAGGACGAGCTCACCGCCGGTCTCGAACGGACCGACCTGGGCGCTGCCGTTCTCCACGCGGACCGTGCCCAGGAACGCGTCGGTGGGACCCCAGACCCCGACCTCGAGCGTCTGGAACCGCGACGGTGCCCCCGGGCCAGGTGCCCTGGGCAGCGGGTCGACGGCCAGGGTGAGTCGGTCCCCGGGAGCCAGGTCGACGGCCGTGGGGACCCACGGGAGCGCGCGATCTGCAGCAGGTGCGACGTCGATCCGAAGGGTGTAGGGGTTCTCAGCCTCGGCGTCGGTCAGCGAAGCGGTCAAGCGGACCAGGACCTGGCCCTCATCGTGCCGCACCGCGATCCCCGAGGCCTCGACGGTGACCGGGCCAGCCAAGGCGGTCCCACGCTCGGCCTCGTGACCGTGGATCTCGCCACCGTCGGCCCGGAGGCTGACGAACATCTGCTGGGCTCCCCGAGCCTCGAAGGTCAGCTGGGCGGTGACCCGGCTCGGGATGCCGGGGTCGACGGCCTCTGTGATGTCGATCTCCTCGGACCAGGGCCCCCCGGTGGCCAGACCCGACAGGCAACCGGCCGGCAGGCAGCCGTCCTGTGGGCCCGTCGTCCCGTTGCGCCAGAGGGCCGTGGCTTGGATCCCCGGATCGCCGTAGCCCGCCGAGACGAGCCCACCGCTGCGTCCGGTCTCCATGAGCGCGTCGTGATCGATGGCGGCGGCGCTCTGATCTCCAAGCCCCTGGTCGATCGAGGCGGGGGCCATCCCGTCCCTGGTCGGCCCATCGCTGGCAGGTCCGAACGCCAAGAGGGCCACGCTGGCCGCGGCGATCACCAACAGGCCCCCGAGGGCCATCTTGCCTTGCATGGCCCTGGGGGCCCAGGCGGTGTCATAAGCACGCTCGCGGTCTTGTTGAAACCTCGTGCAGGCCGCAGCGGTCGGGATCGGCTGCCCGCGGCGGGATCGAGCCGGCAGGGGTCGGCCGACACCTCCCCTGCCGACCGCGGCCCGAACGTGTCTACTTCCCTTGGAACTCGGGATTCCTTTTCATGAACATGGCCGAGACGCCCTCGATCACGTCCTCGGTGCTGGACAGGATCCCGAAGGCGCCGGCCTCGGCCTCCATGCCGGCCTGGATGTCCATCTGGTGGGCGCCGTTGGTCAGCGCCTTGATGTGCTTGAGGGCCAGCGGGGCCGAGCCTTGGGCCAGCTCGGCGGCGAAGGTGTGGGCGTCTTCCCGGAACGTGTCGTTGTCGTAGACCCGGTGGACGAGGCCGAGGTCCTGGCATCGGTCGGCGTCGATCCGGTCGCCGAGCATGGCGAACTCCTTGGCCGCCGACAAGCCGATCAGCTTGGGCAAGCGCTGGGTCCCGCCCATGCCAGGCACCAGGCCCAGGGTGACCTCGGGCAGGGCGAACTTGGCGCGCTTGGCCGCCACGCGCAGGTCGCTGGCCAGGGTCAGCTCGAGCCCGCCGCCGAACGCGTACCCGTTGACGGCGGCCACGATCGGCTTGGTCATCTGCTCCATCTGGATGCAGAGCTTGTGGCCCTGGCGGACCAGCTCGTGGGCCATGGTCGGGCTGAACTCCTGGACATCGCTGAGGTCGGCGCCGACGCAGAAGGCCTTCTCGCCCGTCCCCGTCAAGAGGATCACGCGGACGCGGTCGTCCTCCTCGAGCTCCTCGAACCCGCGCCGGAGGTCCTGGGTGAGCTGGTCGTTGATGGCGTTGAGCCGGTGGGGACGGTCCAGGGTGACCGTGGCGACCATGGCGTCCTCGTCGACCTCGACGTTGATCGCCTCGTAGCTGGTCGGGCCCTCGTCCTGGGTCTCGTAGGTGTGGAAGCCCTGACCGGTCGACCGGCCCAGATCACCTTGGTCCACCCGGCGGGTCAGGGGTTCGGCCGGTGCCAGGATCGTGGCGTCGTGGCCCTGGGCCTTGGCCTCCTCGCGCAGCGTCTCCAGGGTCTCCAGGACCTTGTCGAGGCCCACGTCGTCGGCCCACTCCAGGGGTCCCTTGGGGAAGGCGCACCCGTTGCGCATGGCCAGGTCGATGTCCTCGGCCGAGGCCACGCCCTCCTCCAGCAGCTTGGCGGCCTCGTTGGCCACCACGGCGTTGACGCGGGCCGGGTCGAACGCCTCGCCCATGCCGGGCTTGAGCTCGGTCTTGAGCTTGCCGTCCTCCCACCCGTAGAAGCCCTGGCCGGACTTCTTGCCCAGGTGGCCCTGGTCGACCAGGTCCTGGACGACCTGGCTGGTGGCGTACTCGTCGCCCAGGCGCTCGCGCAGGTAGGTGCCGGTGTGGACGGCGATGTCCAGGCCAGTGTAGTCGGCCAGCTCGAAGGGGCCCATGGGGAACCCGGCGCGGAACTTCATCGTCGCATCGATGGCCTCCTTCTCGTGCAGCCCGGCCTCGTACAGCATGAACGCTGTGCCCATCCAAGTGCCGATCAACCGGCTGGTCACGAAGCCCGGGCTGTCCTTGTCCAGCGTGACCGTGGTCTTGCCGACCTGCTGGCTGACCGCCTCGATGGTGGCCACGACCTCGTCGCTGGTCTCGTCCCCCGGGATGATCTCGATCAGATCCATCAGCAGCACCGGGTTGAAGAAGTGCATCCCGACGATCCGGGAGGGATCCTGGAGCTTCTCACCGATCTCGGTGATGCTCATGGTGCTGGTGTTGCTGGCCAGGATGGCATCGTCGGGCGAGGCATCCTCGACCTCGGCGAAGACCTTCTGTTTGAGGTTGAGGTCCTCGGGGATGGCCTCGATGACCAGGTCCACGTCGCCGACGGCCTCGACCAGGTCGGTGGTCCCGGTGATGTTGCCGAAGGCGGCCTCGGCCTGGTCCTCGGTGATCTCGCCCCGGTCGGCCAGCTTGCCCAAGCTCCACTCGACCTGCTCGAGGGCGTTGTCCACCAGGTCCTGCTCGATGTCCCGGATATGCACGGTGTACCCGGCCAGGCCACACAGCTCGGCGATGCCGTGGCCCATGTCACCGGCGCCCAAGACAGCGATCGTCTCCACGTCCTTGGTCATGGGACACGGATGCACGGGCACCCTCAAGGGCTTGACGGCGTGCAAAGCCGAACCAGGTGGGAACCCACTCGGTAGGTAACCTGGACGTTACCATCTCAGGTCTCCTGGTCCGCGGCCCCCTGGACAGGCCCTCCCAACGCTGGGACCGGGCTTGCCCCCTCATATACGCACAGCACGAACCTGGGGTGAGGTACGAGCCATGGTGCAAGTACGGTACATCGTCGTCGCCGCCCTGCTGGCGCTGGGTGCGATCCCGACCATCGCGAACCTGATGGACGATCCAGCCGCCCCGAGTTCGGGATCCGGCCAACCGATCGCCCAAGGGGGCCACACCGGCAGTCCCTCCAGCCCGGCCAACGGTGAGCCCATCCAGGTCGGGGTCGAGATGGCCAACCTGGAGTTCTCACCCGCCGAGATCACCGTCCCGGCGGGAAGCACGGTCACCTGGATCAACACCGAGGACATCGCCCACACCGTGACCCCCACCGACAAGGAGATGTGGGGCACCGAGGGCAGCGGTGACGCCCCAGCCGACTGGCTGGGCGAGGGCGAGACCTGGAGCTTCACCTTCCAGACGCCTGGCGAGTACGTCTACATCTGCATCCCGCACGCCTACCAGGACAGCGACGGTGGGTGGCAGGGCATGGTCGCCAAGGTCATCGTCACCGGAGCGGGCGAGGCTGCCACGGCCAGCGGTGAGGACGCCGCGATCGGTTTCCAGATGCCCAACGAGACCGTCGTCCCCGATCCGGTGGCCCCACCCCTGATGGAACCCGGCCCTGACGGGATCGTGCGCGTCACCCTGGTGACCGAGGAGAAGGTCGCCCAGCTCGACGATGGTACCGCCTACGAGTTCTGGACCTTCAACGGGACCGTGCCCGGGCCCATGCTCCGGGTCACCCAGGGCGACACCGTCCAACTGACCATCGAGAACCCGGCCAGCAGCACCCACCCGCACAACATCGACCTGCACGCGGTCACCGGGCCCGGCGGCGGTGCCGCCGTCACCCTGGTCAACCCCGGCGAGTCAGCCACCTTCCAGTTCCAGGCCAGGAACCCTGGCCTGTTCGACTACCACTGCGCCGCCGGGCACGTGCCCAGCCACATCGCCAACGGCATGTACGGCATGATCCTGGTCGAGCCCGAGGAGGGTCTTGAACCGGTCGACCGGGAGTACTACGTCGTCCAGGGTGAGCTCTACACCACCGAGCCCATGGGCTACAAGGGCAAGCAAGCCTTCTCCATGGAGAAGCTCAAGCTCGAGGAGCCCGAGTACTTCCTGTTCAACGGTCGGGTCGGCGCTCTGACCGGTGACGGTGCCCTCTACGCCGAGGTCAACGAGACCGTGCGCCTGTTCTTCGGTGTGGGCGGCGCCATCCCGTCCAGCTTCCACGTCATCGGCGAGGTCTTCGACCGCGCGTACATGGACGCCAACCCGCCGGCCACCGAGAACCGGCAGACGATCCTGGTCCCGGCCGCCGGCGCGGTCATGGTCGAGTTCGGCGTCGAGTACCCCGGTGACTATGTCCTGGTCGACCACACGCTGACCCGGACCTTCGACAAGGGCGCCCTGGGCATCCTGCACGTCGAGGGCCAGGAGGATCCAACGGTCTTCAAGGAGGTCTGACCGCCTCGGACCCTGACGACGGTCGGTCCACGCGGGGAACCGCCCCGCGTCTCCTCCTCTTCCTTTGGCATCTCAGGCACATACCACCGGCAGGTGCCAGCCGTCGCCAGCCCCGCCGATCGGTTCCCACGGCTCCCTGGGCCCCAGGCGACCGACCTCATCCGAGGGTACGGTACCCGACACCTCCCCATCAGCCCAGCACGTGTGGCCGGACCCACCGGAGAACGAGAGCGCCAAGCGCACGTCGAGATCGGGCGCCTGGCCCTCTGTGGTCGCGTTGAGGCTGTGGACCCGGTACCCCGTGAAGGCCTCCCGGTCCCCGACGCTGCCGTAGAACGAGTACCGGGTCTCGACCGTCACCGGACCCTCGGCCTCGACGATGACCCAGGGGCCGGAGGGGAGGGTCGCCTGCTGGGATCCGTTGGGGCCGGACACGTTGACCAGGCTCGCCTCCCAGGTCAGCTCGACGTGGCCCTGGCCCGCCACAACGGCCACCCGGTCTGCCAGGGTCTCGAGCACCGCCGGGCGTGGCTCCTCCTCCCAGGCCAGGAACGGTACGAACAGCCGATAGCTGCCCGGGTCGGCCGGTTCGACCTCCAGGCGCCAGCCGTGCTCGGCCTGCTGGGGCTCCCCGTTCGAGATCCCGAAGGCCAAGATCGGTGCCGTGACCACCGCGAACAAGACCAAGGCCACGGCCATCAACCCCAGCGGCAACCGGCCCAGGTCGAACCAGGGCACGCCCCGCAGCAGGGCCAACAACCCAGCGGTGACACCGGCCGGTGCCACCAACACCAGCCAAGCCAGGGGGCCCGAGACCGGGCTGAGCTGGCCGAAGATCCAGGCGGTACCTCCGAGGCCCTGGGCGATCAGCGTCGGCGCTGCCACCAGCAAGCCCGTGGCGAACATCAGCCGGGGCACCAGCGGCCAACCGCGGGTCAACAGGTGGCCGCCGACGGCCAGGACGGCCACGACCGAGCCGACGATCAACCAGGGCACGGCCTGCCAGCGCGCTCTGGGCCCTCAAGCTGTCGGTCGTGTCGCCCGCGGTCGCGGCCACCGGCTCTCGGTGATGCCCTTCCAGGCCTTATCCATCGATCCAGCTGTCCTTGGTCCACGGATCTGGCTGCGGGATGTCGAGCTCGGCATCGAACGCCACCGTGTAGCTCCCGCTGTTCCCATCCCAGATGACCAGGGTCCCGTCCGGGAGGGCGTGGACGTCCCCCACCACGGGGGTCCACGGGAACCCGTTGGTGGCCGGGTCCGGCGGGTTCTCGGGCGCGTTGTCCGGGATGAAGACGCCCAACGTCGGGAGCTCCGGTCCGGCCTCAGGGTTGGCCTCCACCGCCCACACGCCACCGTGGTAGAGGGAGACGAAGAGGGTGCGGGTCTCCTCGTCGATCTCGGTGTAGTGGGTCGAGAAGAGCAGCGGTTCGTCCCAGGACACGTTCACGGGGAGGGTCCACCGGGCCACCGGTTCCGGGCTGGTGGGATCGGTGGTGTCCACCATCACGACCTCACCCGTGGGACGGTCGGCGGGCCGGCTGACAACCTCCTGCTCGATGAAGGTGTAGTGCTTGCCGTCCCAGGTGCCCTCCATGGGTACGGCACCGTGGGTCCACGGGTGTGCGAACTGGCCGAGCTCGGTGAGCTTCCCGTCCTCGCCGATCCGGAGCATCTTGAGCCCGTTGTCCCAGTCGGCCAGATAGGCCAGGGTCTCGCCGGTGACCGGATGTTCGGCGATCCGGCCGTCGAGGTGGCTGGGACCCCAGTCCTTGTCGTCGGTGATCACCGGTGACCCCGCCGGGTAGACGGCCTTCTCGACGAGCTGGGGGCCGACCGGGGTCTCCTCGATGGTGTAGAAGTGGTAGAAACTGGCGTGCCGGACGAGGTTCGTGTTGGAGCCCAGGACCCAGTACTCGCCGCCGACGATGGTCGCGCGGATGCTGTGGGGGCCCAGCGCCGGTTCGGGCTCGTAGTCTGCCACGGAGGGGTCCGTCGGGTCGCTCAGGTCGACCAGGACCGCACCGGAGGCGTAGGGGACGAGCTCGGTCCCTTCCTTGGTGGGTCCGCACGCTGAGCGGTAGGTCCACGAGAGCTCGCGAGGTCCGCGGTCTTCCCCGCCGAGAACCTCCTCGACGGGCGACCACTCCCCCTCGGGGACGGTGGCGGCGAACGTGCCCAGCACCGCGTACCGCCCATCGGGGGTCACGTCGGCATCGTAGGTCCACGTCGTATGCAGGATGAGCTCGCCGATCTTCTTCGGTGCCTCGGGATCGGTGACGTCGACGACGATGATCGCGGCGTCAGAATCGAAGCTGTGCATCACCGACAGCTCCCGGTCTCCCTCGCCGGCCAGGCCTCCGCAGAGGTGCTCGCCGGCCATCTCACCGTGGAAGCCCGTGGCCGCCTCTGCCCAGCCGAGCACCTCGAAGTTCGGGGTGGACAGGTCCTCGTGCTGGGTCCGATCCTCGTGATCGTGGTCCGCGTCGTCGGCCACGGCCTTCTCGGCCCACGTGGCGTCCTCGACCATCGTCTGCTCTGCTGTCTCGTCACCGAGGGTCTGCCCGGCCAGGCCGCCCAACCCCACCGTCAGCAGGACCGCTGCGACCGCGACCGTGCCAAGCCTCCACATGACACGGCGACGGGCTCAACGGTCCTTTAGTTTACTGGACGGTGCCTTGAACCGACCCGTCTCGGGGTCTACCCGTCGATCCAGGCATCCTGCGTCCACGGCTCCGGCGTCGGGACCGGCAGGTCGCTATCGAAGCTGACCGTGTAGGTCCCGCTGGTGCCATCCCAGACGACCAGCTCGCCGGTGGGCAGCTGGTGGACATCCATCACGATCGGGGTCCACCGGAAGATCGCCAGGTGGTCCGGCGGCGGGCTCGGCGGGGCCTTGTCCGGGATGAAGACGCCCAGCGTGGGGAGCTCGGGGCCCTGGCCCGGGTCGGCGTCGACGGCCCACATCCCCCCGTGGTAGAGGGTCACGAACAGGGTGCGTGTGGTCTCGTCGACCTCGATGTAGTGGGTGCTGAACTGGAGGCTGGCGCCGAACTCGACGTCGACCGGCAGGGTCCACCGGGCCACCGGTTCCGGGCTGGCCGGGTCGGTGGTGTCCAGCATGACGATCTGGCCGGTGGGGCGCTCGGCCGGACGGGAGCCGACCTCCTGGCCGATGAACGTGTAGTGGGTGTCGCCGTCCCACAAGGTGTCCATCGGAAGGGCCTCGTGGATCACCCCGGTCATGCCCGCCCCGGCGTCGGGATCGTAGTCGTTCCAGACGGCCAAGCGGGTGAGCTGGCCGGGCCCGTCGATCCGCACGATGTGCAGGCCGCCGTTCCAGTTGGCCAGGTAGGCCAGGGTCTCGCCGGTCTCCGGATGCTCTTGGATCCAGCCGTCGACGTGACCGTTGGTCAAGGGCACCTCGGACCCGGCGTCCGGGTTCTGGGCCGAGTAGGCGGCCTGCTCGACCAGTTGGGCCCCGGTGGGCAGCTCCTCGATGGTGTAGAAGTGGAAGAAGCTGGTCTGGTGGACCAGGTTGGTGTTCGAGCCGAGCACCCAGTAGGTCCCGTCGACCTCGGTCGTGAACACGCTGTGGGCGCCGACAGGTGGCTCGGGCTCGTAGTCAGCGAACTGGGGGCTGGTCGGATCGGTGAGGTCCACCAGCACCACGCCGCTGGCCAACGGCAAGAGCTCGGTACCCTGCTGTTGGGTGCCGCAGGCCGTCTCGAAGCGCCAATCGACGCTCCGGAGCTCCCGGTCGCCGGGGCTCGGTGCAAGGGCGGTCTCGGCCTGGTCGGCTGGCCCCTCGTCGGGCCCCGTGTCCAGGGGGCTGGTCGCCAAGGTCACGTAGGCACCATCGGGCGTGACGTCGACATCGTAGGTGTGGGTGTTCTCCAGGACGAACTCGCCGATCTTCTCGGGGTTGGCCCGGTCGGTCACGTCGACGACCACGAAGGCCACGTCGGTGCCGAAGCTGTGGACCACGGCCAGGTCGCGCTCACCCTCGGTGGCGATGCCGCCGCACAGGTAATCACCGCTGGTGGCGCCGTGGTGCTCGGTCTCGGCCGGCGTCCAGCCGACGACCTCGAAGTTCAGCGTCGAGAGGTCGGTGTGCTGGCCACGGTCCGCGTGGTCGTGTCCATCGCCATGGGGGACAGCCTTCTCGGCCCAGGTCGCATCGGTCGGCAGCGCCTCGCCACCGGGCTCGTCGTCGGGCCCGCTGTCGTCGCCAAGGCAGCCGGCGATCCCGGCGGTGAGCAGGAGCAGCGTGATCGTGAGGGTCCGCATCGGGTGCCCAGGAGCCCCGGACCCTCAAGAGGTTTCTGGTGCCCAGCCTGCGGTCGGACGGTCGGCGATGAGAGGTAGGGGGAACAAGGGCCTGATCCCCGGCCGACGGGGCCGGGGACCTGGCCAGGCCGACGGCCGTCTAGCGCGTGATCGGTGGCACGTCCAGGAGATCGGTGCTGTCAGCGTCATCCTGGGCGCTTGCCTGGTCCCAGGGCAGGTGCTTGAACTCGAAGGCCTTGTACAGCTCGAGCTGGTCGTCGTTGTGCTCCGGCGGTTGACCGGCGGCCAGGATGAGCGCGGCCTCGGCCACGTTGAACGACCCGTCGGCCCCGGGCGGTAGCGTGGCGTAGCTCTCGGTCACGTCCGAGCCGACGTGGAAGTGGTAGAACGTGGCCCGGTTGGTCATCGACATCGTGTAG
>CAZBKU010000050.1:0-14065 GCA_964492585.1 uncultured Thermoplasmatales archaeon
TGTCCAAGTGGGTCGGCGAGTCCGAGAACATGATCAAGGCGCTGTTCCGCAAGGCCCGCGAGGCCTCGCCCAGCATCATCTTCTTCGACGAGTTCGATGCCCTGGGCACGACCCGGGGCCAGCAGGACACCGCCGGTGTCCACAAGAACATCATCGCGCAGATCCTCTCCGAGATGGACGGCATCAAGGAGCTCAAGGATGTCTACGTGCTGGGGGCCACCAACCGGCCGGACATGATCGACCCGGCCCTCCTGCGGCCTGGCCGGTTCGACGAGGTCATCGAGATCTCACGGCCCAACCGCCAGGGCGGTCGCAAGATCCTATCGATCTACCTGACCGAGGACCTGCCGATCGACTCGGACCTGATCGAGGCCGAGGGCGGCCGCTCCGAGGCCCGCGACCGCTTGGTCGACGGGACCCTGGACGCCATCTACGACGACGACGCGTGGGTGGAGTTCAAGGCCGACGAGGAGGCCCAGGAGTCCCTGAAGGCCATCAAACGCAAGGACGTGGTCAGCGGTGCCCTGATCGAGGCGATCGTGCGCACCGCCAAGAAGAACTACGTCAAGCGGGCGATGAAGCACGAACAGGGCTCCGAAGAGCGCGAGCGCGAGGGCATCAACCTCGACGACCTGGTCCAGGCCGTCGACGAGGAGTCCAAGGAGCACGCCTTGGTCGAGTCCTCGGTGTACGCCAAGCGGCTGCGCGAGCGCGACCGGTTCCGCGACGAAGGCGTCGAGGTCCAGTAGCGCGGTCTCCGGGGCCTCGGCCCCGTCTCCCGTTCTTCTGCTCCCTGAGCGGGGGCCTCGTCGGGCGCATCGTTCACCGGGGTCGGCAGAAAAGCTTTAACCGTCTGAGGGTACCCGGGGGATCGAGGACGGGAGGACA
Organism: uncultured Thermoplasmatales archaeon; assembly: GCA_964492585.1. Taxonomy (GTDB): domain Archaea; phylum Thermoplasmatota; class SW-10-69-26; order SW-10-69-26; family SW-10-69-26; genus CAYXGD01. Next base: position 889 of record CAZBKU010000050.1, read on the forward strand.
TGATCGACACCTCGCGCATCCGGGATGTGGCCAGCCAGAAGATTGTCACGGTTGCCCTTGGGCTCGTGTTCCTGGTGGCCGGGATGCTGGTCGCCGCCCCCAACGTGGTCGGTGCCACCGCACCGGACTGGGAGGTCGGCGATACCTGGCACTACCGAGGCGAGACGAGGACCCAGCTCTCCTACGACGGCAGCATCCCTGGCCTTGGATCGGTCCCGGACACCCGGTCGACCGACGTCGACCACCACTGGCTGCGGGTCGTGGCCGACGATGAGACCGTCAACGGGCATCCGGTCTACACCGTGGCCCGCTCCCACGATGGGGAGGTCTTCGTCGACGCGTTCCACGTCAGCCGAGAGGACATGAGCTTGGTCATCGAGCTGGATGAGGACGACTGCAAGGACGAGGAGCTCAACGGCACCCAGGCCTGCGCCCAGGGCTGGGGTCGGAGATCCATGGTCGACTTCCCGTTGAAGGAGGGCAAGTCCTGGCGTGTCATGGGCCCCGAGTGGGGCCAGGTGGACGACACCATCGCCAAGGTCCAAGCCAGGGAGACCCTCGAGACCCGGATGGGCGAGGTCGAGGCCTTCCGGATCACCCTGGAGGACCCTGACACGCCTGAGGACACCGGCGAGTACACCTACTGGTACGCGCCCGACGCCGGCTGGATCGTGCGCGAGAGCTTCGGCGTCAGCTTCGCCGGCGGCGGTGTCAGCGGCAGCGTCTCCGGCACCGAGGAGCTCGTCGACACGAGCACCGCCGAGGATCTCCCCGCCCGCCCGGACGACGTCGAGACCCGCATCGACCTCTCCACCCGACGGGTGCAGACCGACCAGGGCCAGAGCGTCACCCTGCAAGCTCACGCCGACGGGGCCCCCGAGAGTACCACCTATGTCTGGGATATCGGACCGGATCGTCTCGAAGGCCAGGAGGTCACCTACACACCCGAGTTCCCGGGCCTCTACCGCGTCGAGCTCCAAGCCGCCGGGCCGGCCGGGACCGTGGGCGAGGAGGTCGTCACCGCCTTCGCCGCCGATCTCAGCTACACCCTGGAGGGATCCTACGACACGTTCGGGGAGCACGCCGAGGAGGAGGTGTTCATCGGGGACGGGCCGGCGATCGTCGAGCTCGACTACACCCAGGACAGCCCCAGCCCGCTCCACGACACCGGCGACGATGTCACCCTGACCGACGACGACGGTGACGAGGTCCCCATCGGGCAACCCGTCTGGATCCACCCCCGCGCCAGCCCGGAAGCCGGCGACTGGACCCTGGCCGTCGACACCAGCACCCAGGAGGGAGCCACCGGTGACTACCAGGTCACCCTGGATATCACCTACCAGCTGCCGGAGGACGGCGGGGAGGACGAGGACGCTGAGGCCAGCACGTATGTCCCCAGCGTGTCCACCCAGGCCGAGCGGTTGGCGGCGATGCTCCGGTGAAGGCCCGGGTGGGCCTGCTGATGGCCCTCCTCTTGATGGGTCCCCTCCTGGCTGGCTGCCTGGGAGGTGACGGTCCCGAGGAGCCTGCTGAGCCGGCCTCCGAGGGGCCCGGCTTCCCGGCCTGCCAGCACCCGTGGCCGTGCGCTGATGGGAGCGAATGGCCAGCAGACCTGATACCACCTGAGGATGGCTTCGATCTGGCAGAGAGGATCCAGCTCCGGGTCCCGATGGACGACGGCGTGGAGCTCGACGGGGCCGTCTGGCTACCTGATGTCCCTGAGGGTACCCAGGTCCCGGTGGTCCTGTGGGTCACCCCGTACGCCGGCCAGTGCCGGCCCACGTGCGACGATGCCCCGGCAGACTCTGAGGAGCTCGAGGAGATCTTCTCGTTCCTTTGGAGCGAGGGGTACGCCGCAGCCGCCTTCAACCTCCGAGGCAGCGGGGTCAGCGGCGGCTGCTTCGACTACTACGGCGAGAAGAGCCAGCAAGACATGGCCGAGCTGGTCACCTGGCTCGGCGATCGACCATGGAGCAACGGCCGTGTCGGCATGTGGGGCATCAGCGCCATGGGCACGACGCCCTGGATGGCCGCGGTCCACGCGCCGCCGGCGCTCAAGGCCATCGCCCCCTCAGGCATCATCTCGGACCTCTACCTCAACCGCTTCACCCCGCAAGGCGCGCCCTGGGCCGAGTCCGGCGCCTTCCAGACCCGGTGGGGCAGCTTGAACAGCCCAGCGCCTCCGGGCGGCGTCTTCACCGGGCAGGTGGTCCAGGACTGGGCAGAGGATGTGCCAACCGTCGCCGAGAACCACCCGCAGCGCCTCTGCCCGGAGGTCGCCGACTGGGGGACCGCGGGCCTGGAAAGCCAGTTCACCGACGATCGTCAGCCGGCGTTCTGGCAGGAGCGCCGCTTCGTCACGAGCTTCGGCGACGTCACGGCGGCGGTGCTGATCCAGCAGGGGTTCCGTGACTTCGGCCACGCCTACCAGGACGACGCCGTCTGGTCCACCTTGGATCAGGCCCCCAAACGCATGCTCCTGGGCCAGTGGGGCCACGAGCTCTTCCCCGACGAGCAGTTGGACCGTTACCCCGGCGGGAACGAGACCGCGACCGTTCTCCTGGGTTGGTTCGACTTCTGGCTCAAGGGGCTCGGGGATCCGCCCCGGGTCGGAACGGTGGACCATCAGGATAGCACCGGGAGCTGGGATAGTACCACCGCCTGGCCCCCGGCCGAACAGCGCCGGGAGGTCCTTCAGCTGGCCGACGCTCAGCTGCAACCCGCCGCGGGAGCCTCCTCATCGTTCCGCGCCGTTCAAAGCGGCGATCCCACCTTCACCGTCAGCACTGTGGGCTGCGACGACTGGGCCGAGCGCCAGGCCGAAGCTGGGACCGCCCTCATCTACACAAGCGAGCCGGCCACCGAGCCCGTGACCATCGCCGGCAACCCGATGGCCTACCTGGGCTTGACCAGCGACCAACCAGGCGGGATCGTCGCCGCCGATCTCCATGTCATCGACGAGACCGGCGAGTGTGAGCGGGTGGTCGGCCACGGGGCTGCCGACCTGCGCTTCCACCAGGGCAACGCCCAGGGCCAGGCCTTCCCGACAGGGGAGACGACCTGGGTGCGCGTCGATCTGTGGAGCACGGCGGTCAGTCTGACCGAGGGCCAGCGCCTGGTGGCGATCCTGTCCGGCTCCGGTTTCGACCCGCGCATGAGCCAGCCCCAGTACGCCCCTGAGCTCACGGTCTCCGGTGAGAGCCATCTGGTCTTGCCCGTCGTCCAAGGGAGCCTGGGAGGCTCGACCCCGACCTTGGACTACCCGCCCCGGCCGTTCGTGCCCGGGCCTTCAAGCTGACGCTTGAGGACGAGGATCCTGACATGGGGGTTCAGCGGGATCTTCGGGGGTCGTCGCGAGGGCGGCCCGTGCCGCCGCCAGGCGGCATTCCAGCCACGGGCCAAGGCTGAGGCCCGTTTCTTTTTCGCAACGGTTTTCCTTTGCGGGCCTCAGCCCTCGCTGGTGGCTGCACCAAAGAAAAGGGTTAGCGAAGGGGCCCGAACGACGCGGGAGGCTGAGCTTGGGAGGCTGTTTGGAGGCATCGAATGGTCCTCCGGGCCACCTTCGACGGGAGCAGCGTTGCACCGCTCCTGCAACCCTGGCTTGCGTTGGTGGCACTTGAATCTTGCTACATCGTACCTCGGGCGATATGGGCCAAGGGCGAACCTCGCTTCGTGCGATCTGGGCCCGGAAGACGCGATCCAAGGGTGAGATGCAACCCGCCGGCCCGCCCCGTTAGGGGTCACCCGGGCCGGCGGATGCTCGCCTCCGAAAGGGGTCCGCAGCCAACCTCCCAAGGAGGCTGCGGGGATGCGCGCCCGTGACGGCTGGTGGACGGGCCTCGACCGTCCGGCCGAACCGGGCGCGCGTCGGATATCAACAAACTCCCATGCAACCGTCACCGGCTGCATCCCTCCGGTCGACGGGGTGTATAAAAAGTTGTTTGGTGAAGCGGGCTTCGAGATGGGGTGTCACGGCCCGTGGGGACGCCGCGAGAAGCCGTTCACGGAGGCACAGAGGTGGGACAGGGCAGCGGCGCCTGGATCGACCATAGACCGCCCCGGTCCCACGATGACGCCTCGAGACCCCGCCTGTCCGTTCCTCCGTGGCCTGGCTCTCTAGTTCTCCCCGGGCTCGGTCATGGCCCGGATGTCCAGGGCCTCCTCGACCTCTTCCTCGGTCATCAGGCCCATGTCCACGACGACCTGGCGCACCGGTATGCGCTCCTTGTAGCTGGTCTTGGCGACCTCGGCGGCCTTCTCGTACCCGATGTAGGGGTTGAGCTTGGTGGCGATGGCCGTGGACCTCTCGATGTACTCGGCGCACCGTTCCTCGTCGGCCTCGATCCCGTCGATGCACTTGTCCACGAAGACCTCGGCCACGTTGGCCAACAGCTCGATGCTCTCCAGGAGGTTTCGGGTCATCAGGGGCTTCATGACGTTGAGGTCCAGCTGGCCCCACTGGCCGCCGACGGTGATGGCCTGGTGGTTGCCGTTGACCTGGGCGCCGACCTGGACCACGGACTCGCAGACGACCGGGTTGACCTTGCCCGGCATGATGCTCGAGCCCGGCTGGATGGCCGGCAGGATGATCTCGCCGAGACCGCACCGGGGCCCGCTTGCCAGCAGCCGGAGGTCGTTGGCGATCTTCATCATCGAGGCGGCCACGGTGTTCAGGGCCCCGCTGGCGAAGACGTAGGCATCCCGGGCGCCCTGGGCCTCGAAGTGGTTATCGGTCTCGCGGAACGCGGTCCCGGTCAGCTCGGTGAGCTCGTCGGCGACGTCGCTCCCGAACCCGTCGTAGGCGTTGAGCCCCGTGCCCACGGCGGTCCCGCCGATGGCCAGCTCGCGCAGCCCGTCCAGGGTGCTCTCTACCCGGGCCCGGCCCTTGCGGATCATGGCTGCGTACCCGCTGAACTCCTGGCCCAGGCGTATGGGGACGGCGTCCTGGAGGTGGGTGCGGCCGATCTTGAGGACCTCGTCGAAGTCGGCGGCTTTCTGCTCCAGGCTGCTTTGCAGCCGGTCGAGCGCCGGCAGCAGGTCCTCCTCCAGGGCCAGGACGGCGGCCAGGTGCATCGCGGTGGGGACCGTGTCGTTGCTGGACTGGCCCATGTTGACGTGGTCGTTGGGGTGGACGGCCTTGGAGCCGATCTTCTCGCCGAGCAGCTGGCTGGCCCGGTTGGCGACGACCTCGTTGACGTTCATGTTCGAGGAGGTCCCCGAGCCGGTCTGGAAGACGTCCACGGGGAACTGGTCATCGAGCTTGCCCTCGGCGACCTCTTGGGCGGCCGTCTCGATGACCTCGGCGGTCTTCTCGTCCAGCCCGCCCTGCTTGCGGTTGGCTCTGGCGCAGGCCAGCTTGAGCAGGCCGAAGGCGTGGATGAAGCGGCGGGGCATGCCCTGGCCGGAGATCGGGAAGTTCTCGACGGCGCGCTGGGTCGAGGCCCCCCAGAGGGCATCCTTGGGCACGCGGACCTGGCCCATGGTGTCCTCCTCGACGCGAACCTCGGCATCCTCGGTCGATGGCATACGCCAGGCAAGGGCTGGTGCCTCTAACCCGTTTCCCCTGTCCTCTTAAAGGTCGACAGGCCGGCGCGACGGTCAGTCGTCGCCCGGGGTCGCCCCGTGGTCATCGGGCCGGTCGGGGGGTGGTGGTCGGCCGGTCGGTCCCGCGGAGGGCCCGTCGTCCTGGTCGTCCCCGCCGTGCTCTTGGTCCTCGGCATCGGAACGTTTCCCGGACCGCTCGAGGACCTCCATGGTCTCCGCACCGGCGAAACGTAGGGCGAAGAAACCGCCGGCGGTGCAGTCGACGTAGTACGTGCTGGCTCGCCAGGCGGCCACGAAGGTGAACCCGAGCCCGTCGGTGAAGGCCCCGAAGACGCCCAGGGCACCGAGCTCGGCCACGCCGGCGCCACCGGGCAGGAGGGGGAGGGTGGTCAAGAGCACGACGAGCACGGCCCCGAGCGCCACGACGAGGAACGGGATCTCGTGGCCCAGGGCGTCCAGCAGGTAGGCGATGACCGAGAACTCCAGGCCCCAGGTGACCGCCGTGGCCAGGGCGGCCAGGGGCACCCGGCTGGGGTGCTCGGAGAGGACCGTGGCCAGGGCGCGACGCAGGCGGGCCATCTCGAGCACGGTCCACTCCTTGGCCCGTTCGATCCGTTCCTCACCGACGAACCGGTTGGCCAGGCTCATGATCGGGTGGACGGCCTCGGGTTTGAGAAGGATCAACAGCGGGATGACGATGAGCAGGATCAGGAAGAGCAGCCCCAGCGGGGCCACGATGGCCAGGATGGCCGATTGAGGCAGTCGGGGCACCAGGATGAGGGTGGCCAGGGCGCCCAGGATGATGAACAGCAACGTGTCGAAGCCCCGCTCGAGAAGCACGATCAGCGAGGCCTCCCGGGGCGGGACCTCGTTGCTGGTCAGAAGGGCGAACCGGACCGGCTCGCCGCCCAAGCGTGCCGGGGTAAGGGCTGCGGCGAACACGCCGGAGAAGACCGCCTCGAAGGCTGTGGTGAAGCTGATGGGGTAGCCGGCACCATCGGTGAGCCAAACCAGGCGCATGGACCAGCTGACCAGGGCGGCCACGTGCAGGCCGATGGCGATGACGAAGATCCACGGGTTGAGCTGGGTGAGCGAGCTGACCAGCTCCTCCCGGTTGGTCAAAAACGAGTAGACGAAGACGGCGATCAGGCTGATCACGCTGGCCGCGATGGCGAGGATCAGGAACCGCTTGAACCTCGGCGAGGCCATCATGCGATCGGTGGCTGACCCCTCGGTCTCGGTCATCAGCCCGTCCCCTCCAGGAACCCCTTGGCGCGCCAGGCTCGCTGGAGGACGGTGGCGTGGCCGAGCACGGCCAGCAGGCCGACCAGCCAGGGCAGGTAGTGAGGCCCACCCCAGAGGGCGAAGACGATGCCCTGGATGCCCACGCCGAAGAGCAGGACGAGCAACCGTTCGGCCCGCTCGATGAGATCGGGCCAGGCCTTCGGGTCCGGGGAGGCGTCCTGGTAGGTCCGGGCCTTGGCGTAGGAGGTGGCCAGGGCGCCGAGCATGGCGGCGAAGACCAGGGCCCACATCAACAGGGTATCGTAGTACCAGCCCACGGCGAAGAACACGATGCCGTCGACGTAGCGATCGAGCAGGCTGTCGAGGTACCCGCCGAAGGTGGTCACGTTCCCGGTCCGGCGGGCAAGCGCGCCGTCGAAGGCGTCCAGGATGCTGCCAAGGCCCGCGATGCCGGCGCCCCAGATCAGGTGACCGGTGGCGATCAGGTAGGCCCCGGCAGAGGCCACCAGGAGGGCCAGGAACGTGACGCCGTTGGGGGTCAGGCCGAGACGTTCGAAGAACCAGGCGATGCGCCGGGCGATCCGATCGATCCGCCCTCGCACCGAAGAGATCATGGCCTCACCCCTGGCGGCCCTAGTCCCCGTTCGTGTTTGTGGTCTTCGGTTCGGCTCCCTGACCGTCGATGAAGCCCTCGACGAGGTCGCGGGCCTGGTCGTCTGTCACCTGACGGGGTGGGTGCTTGAAGAAGAAGCTGGACGGGGCCTCGATGGGGCCGGCCATGCCCCGGTCCTTGGCCAGCTTGGCGCACCGGAGGGCATCGATGACCACGCCGGCGGAGTTGGGTGAATCCTGGACGGAGAGCCGAAGCTCGATCTCGATCGGGGCGTCGGTGAACCCGGTCCCCTGCATCCGGATGAAGGCGATCTTGTTGTCCTCCAGGAAGGGGACGTAGTCCGAGGGGCCGATGCGGATGTCGGCGTCGGCCAGCCGCTTCTTCAGCTGGCTTTGGACGGCCTCGGTCTTGCTGGTGCGCTTGGTCTCCAACCGGCTCTCGTCCTGCAGGGTCAGGAAGTCGGTGTTCCCGCCGACGTTGAGCTGGTAGGTCTGGCCCAGTGGCGAGCCCCGGTTCTCGAAGAGGTTGGAGAGGACGCGGTGGACGATGGTGGCGCCGACCTGGCTCTTGATATCGTCGCCCAGGATGGGCACCCCGGCCTGCTGGAACCGCTCGGCCCACTTGGGGTCGCTGGCGATGAAGACCGGGATGCAGTTCACCGCGGCCACGTCGGCCTCCAGGCAGGCCTCCATCCAGGTCTCGGTGGCCTTCTGGGAGCCTACCGGCAGGAAGTTGACGAGGACGTCGACGTCGTGATCCTCCAAGGCGGTCACGGGGTCGACGGGCTCGTCGTCGGCCGGCAGGAAGCGACGATCGTCCTCGACCTCGCCCATGAGCGAGGAGACGCCGTCGAGCAAGGGGGCCATGTGGACCGGTGCATCGAGGGGTTCGACCTCGTCGACGGCCCGCATGGCGCAGTTGGGCTTGGCGAAGATGGCCTGGCTGACGTCGGTGCCGACCTTACGGCGGTCGATATCGAACCCGCAGACGATGTCCATGTCGCTGATGGCGTACCCGCCCAGCACGCTGTGCATCAAGCCGGGGATCTCCTCGCCCTGGCCGGCGTCCTGGTAGTACTGCAAGCCCTGGACCAGGCTCGAGGCGCAGTTCCCGACCCCGAGCAACGCGACGTTGATCTTACCCATGCGGTCCACCTGTCCCCAGCCAGCCGGACCGACAGCTACCGATCCAAGGCTGGCGAGGTCGCCGCCCGATTCGTCTGGAGCCTATAAGGGTTCCCTAAAACCGCCCCCTAGAACCCCAGCTTGTCCAGCCCTTTGGCGATGGTCGAGTGCATGCTGACCCAGATAGGCGAGGTGGTCTCGTGCTGGGTGCCCTCTTCCAGGGCGGCCAGCAGCTCGTTGGGGTTCTCGACGTCGAACTCGGGGACGTCGGTGTAGGCCGACCCGAACTCACCGATCGTGTGAGCATCCGAGCAGGCGCAGGTCGGCGTATCCTTGGCCCGGGCCAGCTCGACGGCCTTCGCGTTGGCCCCCTTGAACCGTGTCCTCGCGTTGAAGGTCTCGATGATGTCGGGGTCGACCTCCCAGCTCTTGCCCTCGAGACCGTGTCGCATCGGGTCGAAAGGGTGCTCGAGCAGGAAGAGCCCGCCTTGGTCCCGGATCGCGTCCAGGCCCTCGCCCAGCCGGCAGGGGCTCTCGATGGTCTCGGTCAGGTAGAGCCCGATGACCTCGCCTTGGTCGGTCATGATCTCCTCGCCGACGATGACGTCCAGGTGATCGGCATGTTTGTCAGCCCAGCGTTGGAAGGCCAGGGCCCCCTCGGCGGTGTGATGATCGGTGGTGGCCAGCACGTCGATCCCGATCCGCTTGCAGGCCTCGGCGATCTCCTCGAACCGCATACGGGAGTCGGCCGAGTAGAAGGTGTGGCTGTGGAGATCCAGGCGAGGCATGGGCTCGGCCGGGGAACACCGGACGCGATGGTGAGCCTTGCGGTCCGAGCGCGACCGTCGCAGGCACCGGACCACCGCCTCGTCGACCATCCTCCGGCCAACGTCACACCGATGACGCCCGAGGAGATGGGGCTCCCGCCGGTGCCCGGGGCCGACGCGGTCATGGGCCTGGAGGGCTTCGAGTGCACCCAGGGCCTGGACGGTCCGGTCGAGGGCTTCGTGTACGCGGCCTACTGGAGCCCGGTGCATCCGCCCGAGGACCATCCTCGAAAGGGCGCCGGCCTCCAGTTCGTCAAGTGGGAGACCGTCATCGACGACGACGCCCTGCGCCAGCGCTTGAGCCAGGCCAGCTTCACCGAGGCCAGCATCCTGCTGCCTGGCTGATCGATGGTCACGCCGCGTTCGAGCGGGCCGGGGCTCCATCAGGGCCAGGGCTGCCTCGGACGAGGAGGGCAAGAAGGAGCCCGGCGGTCGCCAGCGAGGCGATCCAGGCCGGGATGACGATCCCGGGCCCGTCGACAACCAGGCTGCCCATCCTGAAGCCGTCCTCCACGGGGATCACGAGGACGATCGCGGCCCAGAGCCCCAGGACGACGTTGGCCGTCGTCGGCCACCGGTCCCGGGCAAGATGCCAGCCGACCAGGCTGGCGGCCACGGGCACCGCGAAGATCCCGGCCCACTGGAGGGTATCCCGCAGGGTCCCCATGGGCGCCGGATCACCACCGGCGATGCGGCCGGCCTCGATACCCACCGCCCAGCCGCTGGCGGCGGCGTAGCCGAGGATCGGCAGCCAGAAAAGGACGATCGCCCCGGACCGTTGCCACGCGGGGCGGTCCCCGAGCACCAGCCAGATGGCGGCGCTGGTGAGCAACCAGGCGAGGACCGGTAGGGGGAAGGCGATCCACAGGGCGAAGGTCGCCATGGCTCCCAGGAGGAGCCCGGCGATCCAGCGGTCGCGGTGCACGGGCATAGGTCGGGCTCAGGGGCCTTGTACCCTCGGTTCGGGCCTAGGCCCCTGTCGGGACGCCGGTCTTAGCCAGGTGCATGACCGTGCGGCTCACCGTGGTCACCGTCGTCTGCAGCCCGTCTGCCAGGCTGCCCTGGGTGCACCGGGCCTCCATGGCCTCCAGCGTGTCCAGTGGGGTGTGCAGCGGGTAGGTGAGCCCGGCGACCACGTGGTCGTCGGGGCTGTCGCCCACGATGGTGGTCGGGATGCCGCCGATGAAGACGTTGGCGATGTCCACGGCACCGAAGTTGGCGTGGTCGCTGGTGCCGGTCACACCCTGGCCCTGGACGGTCGCGATGGGGATCCCGTCGGTGTAATCGCGGACCTCGTCGGGGACCTCGGCGGCCGACAGGCCGTGTTCGACGGCGTCGTGCAGCCAGCCGTAGCGCGGCATCCCGGGATCCTCGACCTTGGCCGTCTCGTGGATGATTTTGACCGGGAAGGGGCCAAGCTCATCGCCGCAGGGCCAGTTCAGGCCCGGCGGGTCCATGTTGATGTTGGCCATCACGTCGGCCTGGCCACCCTCGACGTACGTCTCGACGAAGGCTGCCGAGCCCTGCAAGCCTTTCTCCTCACCGTCGAAGAAGGCGTAGACGATCGTGAACGGGAAGGCGCCGGTGGCCAGGCTGTCGGCCAGCTCCATCAGGGCAGCGACCCCGGCGCCGTCGTCCCAAGCGCCGTAGACGGTGGTGCCGACGCCGGCGTCCACGGTGTCGTAGTGGGCCGAGAGGACGACCCACTGGTCCGGGTTGGTCGTGCCCTCCTGGACGCCCAGGATGTTGATGCCGTTGTCGTACACGTGGCGCACGACGTCGATCCCGTCGATCTCTTCCAGGTAGGTGGACAGGTCGTCCCGGGCGGCCTGCATGTAGGGCTCGTAGGCCGCGTTCTGGGAGCGGAACGGGTGGGTCATGACGTAGGACTCGATCAGGTCGCGGGCGTCCTGCCCGCTGGGGACGGTGATGTTGAGGTCGATGGCATCGTCGGAGACGGGACCTGTATCCGTCGAACCAAGGCCCCCGTCCCCCTGGTTCCCGATGCAACCGGCCAAGGCGAGGGACGAGACCATGGCGACGACCAGGAGCGCGGTTCGCGCTCGTCTCGAGCGAGGACGGGTCTTGGACCCGTCCGGACCGGCGGTCAACAGAACGAGGACGAGCAGCCCTACCTTCCCTCGTGTCATGCCCGGGGGTGGGCAGACCGGTATAAGGCGTTTGTTGTCGCGGTGTTGAAGCCGTTCCCGAGCTCGCTCACTTGAACAAGAGCTTCAGGTAGAACCACCAGTTGGCGAGCTCTTCCTTCTTGTCCCGGTCGGCCAGCATGTCGCTGATGGTCTCGGCGACGTGTGGCTTCTTGGCGGCCCGGCCGATGACGAAGTTCAGGAGCCACTTGTGCTGGCCCATCTTCTGGAGGCGGTGGCTGGTCTTCAGCTCGTCCCACATCTCGTCGCGCACGGCCTGCTCGTAGGGGGCCAGGTTGGCCCGGGTGGCGCCACCGTTGTTGAGCACCTTGTCCAGGCGGTCGGTGGCCAGGGAGGCGCTCATCATGGCGTTGCCGATGCCCTCGCCGGTGAAGGGGTCGATCAGGCTGGCCGAGTCGCCGACCAGCAGCCAACCGTTCCCGTGGATCGGCCGACGCTTGGAGCCCAGCGGCAGGATCCAGCCGCGTTGGCTGTCCTCGACCTTGGTAGCACCCTCGAAGCGCTCCTTGAACAGGGGGTGTTCGTAGCACTTCTCGAGCAGTTCCTTGAGATCGCGCTCCTTGCCCTCCTCTTTGATCTTGGATTCGAGCATGCCGACCCCGACGTTGGCCTTGCCGTCCTCCAGAGGGAAGATCCAGAAGTAGCCCGGGATGACGGTGTCGAGGAAGTGGATCTCGATGTCGTCGGTGAGGTCGGCCACATCCTCCCAGTAGACGCGGATGGCCGCGACCCAGTGGTCGGGGTCCCGGTCGTAGGCGCCCACGGCGCGGGCCACGGGGCAAAGAGCCCCACCAGCACCGATGACGCACTCGGCGGTGTGCTCCTCGCCGTCTCGGGTCTTGACACCGACCACACGGCCGTCCTCCCACAGGACGTCGTCGATGGGCGTGTCCTCGTGGGGGTCGGCCCCGTACTTGCAGGCCGCCTCGAAGACGATGTTGTCGTAGACCTCCCGCCGGCAGACGTAGCCGGGGTTGGTGTAGGGGCTTGCTCCCTCCTCGACGCGCCACTCGGCGGCCTTCTTCTTCGGGAAAGGGATCTGGATGACGTCGCCCTTGGGCGACGAGAAGACGACACCGTTGGCCAGGGCGTGCGGGCGTTCCTGGACCCACTCGACGATGTCGAGCTCCTCCAGGATGCGCACGGATTTGCCGGAGATCGCATCCCCGCAGGGCTTGTCCCTGGGGAAGGTCTCCTTGTCGAACAGGCCGACGTCGTAGCCGCGCTTGGACAGGAGCCCGGCTGCCGTCGAGCCACCGGGGCCTGCCCCTACCACGATGACGTCGTAGTCGGTGTCGGACACGTTCCTTGACAACACGTCGCCCTACAAGAGCATGTCCCGACCATCCTCGCGGTCCGGCAGGCCTTGCCGAGGCAGGTGTTCGGCATCTGTCGACAACTAGCGGGTGTCTGTCAGGCTGGTCGCCGGAGGTTTCGACGACCCCATGGGAGTGTTCATACCGTCCCCCGCCTCATCGGGGAGTGGATGGGACAGCACAGCCGGGCCGAGAAGGTGGCCGCCGTGACCTTGGCCAAGCACGAGCTCTGCAGCATCCCGAACGTCGGGCCGGCCACGGCCGGCGATCTCCTCCGGCTGGGGATCCGGCAGGTCGGGGACCTGGTCGGGGTCGACCCCGATGCCCTCTACGAACGCTT
>CAZBKU010000051.1:0-14064 GCA_964492585.1 uncultured Thermoplasmatales archaeon
GGACGACCCAGACATGGCTGAAGAGGACGACGAGGTCGAGGTCGAGATGGGAGACGAGTCCGACGAGGATACGCTCGCGTCGCTCGAAGCGGAAGCCGAGGACCTCGAGGAAGGCAAGGACGACGCTGCCCTCAAGGAGCTTGCCGCCCGCATGTCCGTCCTCCAATCCAACCTGGAAAGCGTCCAGGGTACCCGGGGCGAGATCGAGGACAAGCTCAGCAAGATGGAGGAGCGGATGATGCGTCTGGGCAGCCTGGCCGAGGCGGTCTCCAGCGAGTACAACCCCTTCATCGCCGAGAACTCCCCCGAGGAACCCTCGTGGGGGCAGGGCGGTCCCGGGCCGGCCGAGGATGAGGCCCCCGAGCAGGGATCCGCCAGGCCGGCCCCCACCCAGGAGGCCCAAGCCGAACCGGAACCGAGGCCCGAGCCATCCGAGGCCGCCGAGCCGTCGCCTCCCGAGGCCCAAGACCTCGAGGCCATGGCCGGCATCCTGGGTGGCCAGGAGACCGAGGACGCAGATGAGGTCTCCCAGGCTCCGGCGGGCCCCGATGCCACGACGGCCGCCGAGGCCCTCTCCCAGGATCGCCCGCAGATCGGTGAGCGCCTGGAGGAGAAGTTCATGATGCTCGAGTGGGTCGACCTGATGCTCCGCCGGGTCGGCCGAGCCAACCTCCTCGATCTCTTGGAGTACTACGAGGGGTTGGGCTGGCTGGACCAGGAAGCCAAACGTCAGGTCATCCGGGTGGCCGTGGGCATGGATGCCCCCGACCGACCAGAGGAGAAGGAGCGCGGCGAGTGGCGGGGCGACCTCGACCTGCACGAACGTTCGCTGATCACCATCGAACGCCTGCATGGCAACGACATCTCCGCCGCCGACGTCGAGAGCCTGCGGATGGACATGCAACGGTTCTTCGGGGAGTGAGATGGCGTGGGTGCCGGGGTCGCAGCCGCCCATCTCATCGTGTTCATCGCTGTGGCCAGTGTGGGTACCATCCTCTTCGGCGTCGCCACCGACGCCTGGCGCGAGAACACCGAGGCCCAAGCTCACGCCGTCGACCGGTTGCAACGGACGGCCAACGAGCAGATCAAGCTGGCCGCTGACGCCTTCGTGCCGTCCAAGTGTATCAACGACGATCCACAGCCCGGTTGTGGAGGAACGCTCCTGCCCGACAGGACCTGGGCGAACTTCACCAACAACGGTAGCCACGAGATCCCCTTGGAGAAGGTCACCGTCCTGGTCGACGGCTCGTGGACCGACACCGACACCCTGGCCCACTTCGAGGTCCGGGAGAGCCCCGGTTCGAACCTCTGGATCCCCGGCGAGACCCTGGAGATCCGTGTGGAGGGCCAGGGCGACGCCGACGTCACCGTCGTCGCACCCCAGGGCACCAAGGCCTACAGGAGAGCCTGAGGAGATGATCGCTCATGGCTAGCGAGACAAGCAGCAGCCTCGTGCTGTTCATCGCCGCCCTCGCCATCGCCGGCATCGCAGCGGCAGCCATGGCCGGGGTCGTGGCCAACATGGCCGGCGAGCTCCGGGAGCGCGGTGACGCCATGGCCCAGACCATCGGCACCGACATCGCCATCGTCAACGACCCCGACAACGTGCCCTGGGACGGCAGCACCCTGACCATCTACATCAAGAACACCGGATCGGCCATCCTGGAGGCCAACGAGACCACCATCCTGGTGGACGGCCAGCACGCCACCTACACCACCAAGCACCTCGACGGGTTCGAGTCCTGGCGGACAGGCGTGGTCATCGAGTACACCGTGACACCGGCCACCGCGCCCTCCGGAGACACCCGGGTCCGGGCCGCCTACAACACGATCTCCGACGACATCGAGTTCAGAGTGTGACCCCATGAGATCCCTCGACTTCAAGATGGAACGCGACGAGCTCGCCAAGCGTCTGGGCGGCAGCCTCCCCCAGTCGGCCCTTTGCCTCATCGAGGGTGGCAGCGGCACCGGCAAGTCCGTGGTCTCCCAACGCCTCACATACGGCCTGCTCCACCACGACATCGACGTCGCCTACATCAGCACCGAGTTCACCACCACCAGTTTCCTGCACCAGATGGACCAGTTGGGCTACCCGGTGATGGATGAGTTCATCGAGAACCGGCTCAAGTTCGTCTCCACCCACCCCCAGCTGGGCCACCCGGTCCCGACCCGCCAGCTCCTCCCGCGCTTGCTCAAGGCCCGGCCCCTGCTCCAGAACCCGGTGGTCGTGGTCGACGCCTTCAGCCAGCTGGCCGAACCCCACCTGGACCCAGGCCCCGAGGGCGAGCAGGTCCTAGAGCACCTCGTCCACACCCTCAAGCGCATCAACAGCACCGGCACCACGCTGATCCTCACCATCGACCCCTCGCACTTCGAGGGGCTCGACACCGCCGCGCTCACCAGCGCGGCCGATATCCGTATCGAATGTACGATGGAGCGCGTCGGCGGCCAGGTCAACCGCTTCCTGGTCAACAAGAAGTTCGCCCGCGCCCAAGGCACCGTCGGCGACGTCGTGCCCTTCCGGGTCGAGCCCGGCGCCGGCTTCATCGTCGAGATCAAGGCCGTAGCCGAGGAGCAAGAAGACGTGGTACTGCACTAACCGGAGAGCTTCAAGGAAGCCCTCGAGGCCCACCCGCACCTCCGCGCCTACATCAAGCGGTACAAGAAGCGGACCGGACGCCAGCCCGAGTTCCAACCCCAGCTCTCCAAGGATCTCAAGACCGCCGAACGGGTCGACGTGATCTACCCGGTCGGGGACCCGGTCTTCATCCATGTCCACGGGATCCCTGGCGAGGAGGTCCTCTACTCGGCCATCGAACCGGTCATGCCGGACGCCTGGCGGGATGTCTTCCTGGAGATCAAGGAGGACATCCTCCAGCTGGCCCCCTTCGAGGATGCCCCGGAGACGAACGAGGAGCTACGGGACACCCTCGACAAGCTCTACGACCAGGTCGTCAAGAAAGGCGCCGATGAACCCGCCGGCGGTGACGACGACGGGGACGACGGGGACGACGAGGACGGCGAGGACGAGGGCGAGGACGCGGGCGGCGAGAACGGCGGCGAGAAGGGGGGCCTCAAGCTCCCAGGCCTGGGCAAGATCAACTTCAAGGTCGACCTGAGCCTGGGCACCGGCAACACCTACCACCTCAGCGACGACCAGTACGACACCCTCCAGTACTACCTCCATCGAGATATCGTCGACCACGGGCCCCTGGAGCCGATCATCCGGGACCCGTACATCGAGGATATCCACGCCATCGGCCTTGAGCCGGTGCACCACATCCACAAGATCTTCGACATGATGGAGACCAACGTCCAGTTCCGCGACGCCAAGCAGCTCGACGACTTCCTGCGGACCATGGGCGAGCGGATTGGACGACCGGTCTCCGAGTCCCGCCCCATCGTGGACGCCACCCTCCCCGACGGCTCGCGGATCAACATCATCTACAGCGACGACGTGTCGCTGAAGGGTTCCAGCTTCACCATCCGGAAGTTCCAGGAGGATCCCCTCTCCCTGATGCAGATCATCAAGTGGGGGACCATGAGCCCCCACATGGGAGCCTACCTGTGGCTGTGCCTGGAGCACGGCCAGTCGGTCTTCGTCTGCGGCGAGACCGCCTCGGGCAAGACCACCACCCTCAACGGCATCCTTCCCTTCATCCAGCCGCACAAGAAGGTCTTCAGCGCCGAGGACACCCCGGAGGTCCGGCCCCCGCAACCCTCCTGGCAGCAGCTCTCCACCCGGGAGCAAGGGCCCGAGGATGCCCGGGTGTCCATGTTCGATCTCCTCAAGGCCGCCCTGCGATCCCGGCCCGAGTACATCATCGTCGGTGAGATCCGGGGCGCCGAGGGCAACGTGGCCTTCCAGGCCATGCAGACCGGGCATCCGGTCCTGGCCACCTTCCACGCCTCCAGCGTCCAGAAGATGATCCAGCGGCTGACCGCCGACCCGATCAACGTGCCGAAGACGTTCATGGACAACCTGAACGTCTGCCTGATCCAGATGGCCGTCTACCACAAGGGCAAGATGCTGCGCCGGGTCCTGGGCATCGAGGAGATCGAGGGCTACAGCGACCACGCCGGCGGCGTGTTGACCCGGGCGGTCTTCAAGTGGGATCCCCAGGACGACAGCTTCCAGTTCCGGGGCCGGAACAACTCCTACATCCTCGAGGAGCGCATCGCCACCGTCGCCGGGTACACCGACAAGCGGGAGATCTACAAGGAGCTCGACCTGCGCGCCCGGATCATCGACCGGATGATCGAGCTCGATCTGCTCGACTACTACGAGGTCAAGGACATCATCTGGAAGTTCTACCGGGAAGGCATCAAGGGCCTCCCGTTCACCCTGTGAGGTAGGTCAGCCATGGTCACCCTGAAGGAGTACGAACGGGCCGTGGCGGCCCTCGACATGCCGCTCCAGCGCTACCTCCTGATCATGGTGATCCCGCTGTCGATCACCAGCCTGGTCGTGGCCGTGTTCATGATCCTGGTCCTTCCGGACACCTTCTCCGGGCTGTTCATCGTCATCCCCATCGCCATCCCGCTGATCACCATCCCAGGGGTGGTCCTGTACCCGATGTCGGTGGCCCAAAGCAAGGGCCACCACATCAACCACAACATGCACTACTTCATCTCCCACCTGGGCGTGCTGGCCACCAGCGGCGAGCCCCCGGTCCAGCTCTTCGAGACCATCGGGAACAAGGAGACGGAGTACGGGCCCCTGGCCGAGGAGTGCGAGAAGGTCGCCTCCCTGGTCAAGGACTGGCACATGGGCCTCTCGGATGCCTGCCGGTTCACGGCCAAACGCACGCCCTCGGAGATCTTCTCGGACTTCCTGGAGCGCGTGGCCTTCGGCTTGGAGTCCGGCGCCGAGATGGAGGAGTACCTGGTCAACGAGCAGGAGGTGGTCATGGCCGAGTACGAGAACATGTACCGGTCGACGCTCAACCGGATCGAGGAGATCAAGGGCCTGTTCAACGGCCTGATGATGTCGGTCATCTTCCTGATCATGTTCATGATCTTGATGGCCGTCCTCGTCGGGATCCCGACCACGTGGATGATGGGCGGCATCCTGGGCCTGGTCATCATGGTCGAGGGCGGGTTCATCTTCCTGATCAAAGCCCGGATCCCCCCCGACCAGGTCTGGGCCAACTCGGGCATCGAGGAGATCCTCTGGCCGCGTTTGAGGTTCGCGTTACCCTTGGCGCTGCTCGCCGGGTTCCTGCTGGGTCTCGTGCTTTGGCTCTACACCACCTGGCACCTGGCCATCGTGACTGCCCTGGCCGCCTCGCCGTTGATCATCCCTGGTTACCTGGCCAACAGGGAGGAGACCCAGATCAAGCGCCGGGATGACAACTTCCCGGCCTTCATCCGCTCCATGGGTGCCTCGACGGCAGCCCGTGGCGGCGACGAGCGGGCCGTCTTGCGCCACCTTCGCCACCACGACTTCGGTCCCCTCTCCGACACCATCCGGGGCCTGTACACCCGGCTCCAGCTCCGCATCGACGACGAGATGGCCTGGGAGCTGTTCACCACCGAAGCAGGGTCGACCTTGATCGACCGGTTCACCCAGATGTACGACGAGGCCGTCGAGGCCGGCGGGTCCCCCCAGCGGATCGGTCACCTGATCAGCACCAACATGGTGCGCATCATCGGACTACGCAAGCTCCGGTACGAGCTCAGCGGCGGGTTCCGGGGCACCATGTTCGGCATCGCCGTCGGCGCGTCCTTCGCCCTGTTCATCGGCGTCGGCGTCATCGACATGCTCAGCGGCCTGTTCAGCCAGTTCTCCGAGATCGGCGCAGATTCGGCCACCGGTGCCGGCGTGGCCGTGCCGTCGCTGATCAGCATCAGCGGGGTCAACATCCCCCTGATGGAGACCATGGCCATCCTGATCCTTCTCATCAACGCAGGCATGTCGGCGATCATGACCCGCATGGCCGACGGCGGGACCCTCCAGCGGTCCTACCAGGACTTCACGATGCTCGTCTGGGTCTCCAACGCCGTCGCCCTCGGCTCAGCCTGGGTGATGAACAGCTTCCTGGGCGCCAGCTTCTCGACGTGAGGCCCCTGGGGCGACCGTTTCAGCGCCGCTTCTTCTTGAAGCCGGGCGTGCCCAGGGTATGGAGTTCGCGTGAGGCCTGGGCCACCTGCTCTTGCAGGTCATCGTGGTAGGCCACCAGCCGGTCGACCAGCTCCGGATGCTTGCGAGCCAGGATCTGGACAGCCGTCAAGGCGGCGTTGAACGATTTGCCGGCGTCCACGGCCACGATCGGGGCGCCAAGCGGCATGCCGATCACCGAGTCCACCGACTTCTCCTGGACCGGCACACCGATCACCGGCAGCGGGTAGGCCAACGAGGCGGTCATGTTGGGCAGGTCGGCAGACTTGCCGCCGGCCCCGGCGATGATGACCTCCAGTCCCCGGTCGGCGGCTGTCGTCGCGTACGTGTACATCAGCTCCGGCGTGCGGTGGGCCGAGACGACGTAGGTCTCGAAGGTGAACCGGGCCTCGGGCGGGTCGTCGGGGTCGGTGACCTCCTCGAAGCCCAGGGTGGTGAGCGCGTCGTAGGCGCCCGGCCGGCCCTCGGGGCTGCCCATCATCACGTCCAGGTCGGAGTCCGATCCCATGATGATGCCGACGTCGGCGGTCTCCTCGGGCGACCGGTCGCGCTGAGCCTCGGCCTCCAGACCGTCGATGAGCGCCTGGAGGGTCTCGGAGCGGGTCATCGTCGGGGTAGGTGGACCCCGCCTTAAAGCCCTGCAGGGATGCCTCGCGCCGCCAGGGCAACCTCAGCGCCCGGCCTGGAAGGTCAGCCGGTCCCGCAGCCCGGTCGCCGCGGCCAGCAACCCGTCCGTGTCCCCGCCGGGTCGGCCCAAGAGCGTGACGTGCCCCATCTTGCGCAAGGGCCGGACCTCGCGCTTGCCGTACCAGTGCAGGGCGGCCCGGTCGGTGGACAGGACCTCCTCGGCGCCGTGGAGCTCGGCCCGTTGGGTCGCGTCGACGTCGCCCAGGATGTTGAAGGAGACCGTCGGCGCGATCAGGTCGGTGGCTCCCAGCGGCTGGCCGGTGACCGCCCGGACGTGCTGCTCGAACTGGGAGGTCACGGCCCCCTCGATCGTCCAGTGCCCCGAGTTGTGGGGACGGGGCGCGATCTCGTTCACCAGGATCTCGCCGTCGACCTCGAACAGCTCGATGCCGTACACGCCGCGCCCCTCGAGCACGTCGAGGACGTCGTGGGCCACCTGACGGGCCCGCTCGAGGATAGGCTCACCCGTGCGTGCTGGGGTGACCGTGGCTCGCAGGATCTCCTCCTCGTGGATCGTCTCGGTCAC
Source organism: uncultured Thermoplasmatales archaeon (assembly GCA_964492585.1). Lineage (GTDB taxonomy): Archaea > Thermoplasmatota > SW-10-69-26 > SW-10-69-26 > SW-10-69-26 > CAYXGD01. Next base: position 7,335 of record CAZBKU010000051.1, read on the forward strand.
CGGGAACAGGTCCCGCTCGTCCACGCCCACGCATCCGATCACGGACAGCTCCCGGTCGTAGGGCACGAAGCCCTCGACCATGGCCGGGCCCGCGATGGCCTCCATGGCCTCTTCGACCTGGTCCCGGGACCTCAGGGCGATGTTGCCCCGGCCGTCGTAGCCGCCCCGGCGGGCCTTGAGCATGGCCGGGACCCCCAGTTCGTCCAGGGCCTTGTGCAGCTCGTCGGCCGAGGAGACCTCCCGGAACCCCGGGACCGGGATCCCGGCCTTGGCCAAGGACCGTTTCTGCCCGAGCTTGTCCTCGATCATGGCCAGGGTCGCCGGGGACGGGTGCACCGGCGTGCCGGTCTCCTCCTCGATCTCGGCCAAGAGGTCCTGGTCGGCCAGCTCGATCTCGAAGGTCAACAGGTCGGCCCGCTCGGCCAAGGCCCACAACGTGTCCGGGTCGTCGAACCCGCCGACGATCTGGTCGCGGACCACCGGGCTGGCCGGGCAGTCGGGGGTCGGGTCGGCCACGACGATCTCGACGCCCAGGGGGGCGGCTGCCTCGCCGAGCATCCGGCCCAGCTGTCCGCCACCGACGACGCCGACGGTCACGCCCGGGGATCCAAGGGGCATGGCCGCGCAGTCCCGCCCTTAGACTATCAACGTTGCGTCGACCCCGTCCGGTTCCCATCGCTCGCGGCATCCCACAAAGGCCATCAACCTCCTGGCATCTGGCGGGCCCATGGGTGGCCTGTTGGACCGCTGGTCGACGATGATCATCGCTGCCGTGGTCGTGACCACGGCCTTGGCTGGATGCCTGGGCGCCGAGGGCCCGGACGGGGACGAGACCTCTACGACCGACCTGCACCTACCAACCGAGGAGGATCTGGCCGGTCTCGAGGACTTCTCCATCTTCCTCTGCAAGGACGGCTATCACATCGCCGACCACGTCACCCGGTACGACGGGGTCTGCAACCACCGAGTCACCAAGCCCCTGGAGGACCCCGACCGGTCCGATCCCGAGGGCGACCGGCCCGACGTCCGCTTCCAGCACGGTCCGGCCAACGAGGTCAGCATCTCGGTCAACCCCACCGACCCGCTGAACTCGGCTGGCGGGGCCAAGGACTACACTGTCAGCTACGTCAGCGACCACGCCAGGTGCGGCGAGTACACCGTCTGGATGGGCACGTACGCCACCTACGACGGCGGGCTGACCTGGAACAACGACCTCATGCGGGGGTTCCCCGGTGACGACCGGGACAGCCCGTTGCAGGGCAACTGGTGCAACACCGACCCGGTGCTCGTCTTCGATGACGACGGCACCCTGTGGTACAGCGGGCTGAACTACGACGGCGCCCGCGAGGACATGAGCACCGTCACCAACCCGCTCAGCGGGCACGACGTCCTCACCGGCAGCCAGCTCTACTTCGCCAAGAGCGACGATGGCGGCACGACCTTCCCCCAGATCACCTTCAGCGCCGCCGGCGACGACCAGGCCATCTTCAACGACAAGCAGTGGTTCGCCGTCCAACCGGAGGGCGACCACATGATCGCCACCTGGAGCCAGTTCGTCGGCCTGTTCACCGACGCCATCGTCTACACCGAGAGCCTCGACGGTGGCCAGACCTGGACCCCGGAGAAGGTCTTCCGGCCCGGCACCGACACCAACGATCCCACCAGCGGGGTCGGCCTGCCGGCCGCCGGCCAGTTCAGCATGCCCCAGTACCTGCCCGGGGCCACCGCCGACGACGAGCAGATGGACCTCAGCGTGATCTGGTGGAACGGCACCCACGTCCTCTACGCCGAGGGCCTGCTCACCAGCACGGGCACCGAGTTCGGGCCTATCCAGTCGACCTTCCCGGTCAACTCGCTGGCAAGCGAGGAGGGCCGCGATGGGACCGGCCCCACCGAGTACCGGCTGTCGACCTACCCGGTCCTGGCCGTCGACACAAGCGGAGGCGAGTGCGATGCCCGCCGGTACGTCATCTGGCCCGACCAGCCCGGCGAGGTCAACACCGACGTCGACACCCTGGTCCGGTACAGCGACGATGGCCAGACCTGGAGCCAGCCGATCACGGTGAACGACGAGAGCCAGGGCGACCAGCTCATGCCCTGGATCGACGTCGATCCGAACGGTGGCGTCCACGCCGTCTGGTACGACAAACGCAACGACCCCGGCAACGTCAGGACCGACGTCTACTACGGGTACAGCGCCGACTGCGGCGAGACCTGGAACAACCTCCGGGTCACCGAGACCAACGTCGACGGCGACCTGGCCCACCACCAGAACGGCCGCCCGTTCCTCGGCGACTACATCGGCCTGGACACCACCGAGACCAGCGCCCACATCCTCTGGTCCGACACCCGGCACAGCTGCCCCCGGGACACCGACCCGGCCGACTGCCCGCCACCCCAGCGCGTCGGCTCGGACGTCTACAGCGCCACCATCCTCAAGGACATGACCACGCGGGAGACCTTCGACGAGGCCTTCGAGACCACCACGCCCGAGGCCACGTCCCCGACCGACACCATCGACCAGGGATCCAGATGAGCCGGCTGACCGTCGCCGCCGTCCAGGCCCACCCGGTCGTCCTGGACGCCCAGGCCTGCCTGGAGAAGGCCATCGGGCTCATCGGCGAGGCTGCCGAGCAGGGTGCCGAGCTCATCGTCTTCCCCGAGACCTTCGTCCCAGGCTACTGCCAGTGGGCCCACAGCGCCCCCTTCGAGGACGAGGTCCACAAGGTGGCCTACGCCCGCCTGGCCGACAACAGCCTGATCCTCCCCGACGACCTGGACCCGGTGGCTCAGGCCGCCACCGAGGCCGACGCGACGGTGGTCCTGCCGGTCACCGAGACCGATCCTGCCACGCCGGGCACCCTGTACAACACCATGGCGGTCCTCGACCCCGATGGAGGCTACCTTGGCCATCACCGCAAGCTGGTCCCCACCCACCACGAGCGCACCGTCTACGGGTACGGCGGCGGCGAGACGATGCGGGCCTTCGAGACCACCACCCGGGACGGCACCCCCCTCCGGTTCGGCGGCCTTCTCTGCTGGAACAACCACATGCCCCTGGCCCGGTACGCCCTCTACCAGCAGGGGATCCAGGTCTATCTGGCGCCCACGGCCGACGACCTGGAGAGCTGGCAGACGGCCATGCGGTTCATCGCCCACGAGAGCCGCTGCTTCGTGGTCGCCCCGGCCCTGCTCCAGCACAAGGACGACTTCCCCGCGGACTGGGAGCTGGCCGATGAACCGGCATGGCAGGCCGAGCCTGGCTGGAACGAGCGCGGGGGCACCTGCATCGTCGGACCCGACGGCGTGTACATGGCTACGCCGGTCTACGAGCAGGAGACGATCCTGACCGCCGAGATCGATCTGGCCGACACGATCGCCGAGCGCCAGACCTTCGATCCGGCCGGTCACTACGCCAGGTCCGAGGTGCTCGACCTCACGGTCCACGGGCTCGAGGGCTGACCAGGGTCACCTTGCCCGAAGGCGCTGTAGCCCTCGGGCGGCCGGACCCCATCGAACACGGTGACCGCCATCTCGAACCTCGTGTCCACGGCCACGTTCGGGTTCACGAACCCGGCCCAATCGCAGGCCTCGGCTCCGCACATCTCGGAGCTGATGGTCGCCTGGTCGACCTCGACGCGTAGGTAGGGGTCCTGGACCGAGGGCGAGGCCCGGTTGGGGCCGTAGGCCCCGCCGGCCTCCCCCGTGGCGAAGCACGCGATCACGCAGGCAAAGCCCTCTGCCAGGCCGGTGGGGCCCCGCCCATCGGGACAGAACGACGGCCCTAAGAGGTGGAGGTCGAGGTCGGCCGTCCCCTCCCAGCGAAGCTCGGCAACGATCGCAGTGGCATCGGTTGAGACGTTGCGGGCGGACACCATGCGCGGGGTGTCGTCGGCGCCCGCGTTCACGGCCTCAGCTGTGAACGTGCCGTTGAGCTCGGCGATCCGGACCGCCGGCTGCCGGGGTCCCTCATGGTCCGCGCGGGTGCCGGCAGCGCCCCCCGTCGGCCCGACCGCGCCGTCACCGTCGCTCCCGATACAGCCGGTCAGAACCAGCGGTGCGACCAGGGCCATGATCGCCAACGCCATGCCTCGCATGGTCGCCCCCTGGATACGTGCATGGAAAAGATCCTTGGCGACGTCGTTGAACCCCGATGACGTCCCATGGCCCACGACGCCCCTTGCCCGGCCTGCTCACGCGGCAGGCTGCCCAGGGGACGGGATCCAGGGTGGCCGCCGCCGGGAGGCTCTGGGGCTCCAGCTCGCGCCCGTGGATACCCATCGTCGGGTTCACCGGCTCGCTGGCCGGCGCACCCCGGCAGCGCCCGGCCGAGGCGAAGGCCACCAGCCCCGAGGCTGGAGCCGACCAGGCACGCAGCGGCCCGTGCCTACTGCTCCATGGGCTCGCTGAACGCGAACTGGTTGCCCGAGGGATCGGCGATCGTCCCACCCAGGGGCCCCCAGGGGAGCTCCTCGATCGGGTCGACCAGCTTCCCGCCGGCAGCCTCGGCCGCCTCAGCGAAGGCCTGAGCGTCGTCCACGGTGAGGACAAGGCCGGTCACCGTGCCCGGTGCTCGGCCCCCGCCCTTCTGGCAGGTCTCATCCCAGATGTGTAGACCCAGGGGGGATCCGTCGGGCAGCTCGAGCTGGGCCCAGCCTCTCTCGGCGTCCATCATCAGCTCCTTGGCACCGAAGGCCTTCTGGTAGAAGCCGCTGGCCTGGGCCACATCGTCGACGTGCACGGTCATCGTCTGGATCCCTTGGAGGTGTGTCATGGTCGGCTCGCCGGACCGGGGACCCACGTCCGGGGGTTTCAGCCTTGCGGCGGGACGCCGGTCCCTGAGGCGACGGTGACGGTGGTCGGGGCACGACGACCGTGACCCCTCCGTGTGTCGCCCTGGTGGTGCCAGCACCCCTAAGACCCAGGCCTGAGATACCGATCTATGTTCAGCCTGGAGCACCCCGAGGACGGGGTCATCGTCGTCCGCATCGACGACGGCAAGGTCAACGCCATCGGCCCCGCGTTCGTCGACGGGTTCCTGGAGATCTGGCCCCAAGCCACCGCAGGCCACAACGCTCTCGTGCTGGCCGGCAACGACCGGGCCTTCTCGGCGGGCCTGGACCTGCAGACCCTCCCGAAGATGGACGGTGAGGCGCTCGTGGGGTTCTTCGAGGCCTTCGCCCGGATGATGGCCGAGCTCTACGGCCATCCTAGACCGGTGGTCTCCGCCATCGAGGGCCCTGCCCTGGCCGGGGGCGCCTTCCTGGCCCTGGCCGGTGACATCCGGGTGGCCGGTCCCGGCGCGGCCATGGGGTTCACGGAGGTCAAGGCCGGGATCCCGTTCCCGCCGGCCTTGGTCGACCTGGCCAAGGCCCACCTGCCGGCCGACGAGCACGGCCCGGCTCTCCTGGAGGGCCGCATCCGACGGGACCGGGCCTGCCTCGAGAACGGCTGGGTCCACGTCTTCGTCGAGGATGGTCGGGTCGAGACGACCGCCGTCGAGCGCGCCCTGCGTTTGGTCAGGCACGATCTTGAGACCTACGCGAGCACCAAGGACGAGCTCCGGGGCCGCTTCGTGGCTCAGGCCGAGGCCTCGGTCGGGAAACCCCTCGAGGCCTACGTCGGCCGGTTGCTGGAGGACGACCGGCTCGAGAAGGCCCTGGAGCGGGCGACCGGGGGAGGCTAGCTCGACCCGGGTCCCGGGCCCGGTCACGCGCAGACCGTGAGGGTCTGGTCGTCCTGGCCCGCGATCCGCTCCTCGCCGCCACCGTGACCCGCGGTGGCATCGACGTGGAGATCGTTGCACGTCGGTCCCGTCCCCTGGGCCTCGTAGGTGAACGGTCCCACCGTGGCCTCGTAGCTCCCGTCGCTGGCCGTGGTCGTCTCGAAGCGTCGGGTCTGCCGGTCGATGACCTCGACGCAACCACCCACGTCGTCCCAGCACGGGTTCTCCTTGGTCACGGTCACCTCGCCATCCACCGGTGCCCCGGCGACACCGTCTCCGTCGTCGGTGACCGTCCCTCCCACCGTGACCCACACGTGGACCTGGTCGGTCTGCCGCTCGGCCGAGGCCCCCTGGATCTCGATGGTGATCCCGTCGGGGTCGGTCTCGCCGACCTGGACCTCGAACAGCGGGCTCGTGGTTTCCAACGCGGTCCCCTCGTAGACAACGGTCTGCAGCGTGTGGGTGCCCTCGGTCGTGAAGGCCACCTGGAAGCTGTAGGTCCCGTCAAGGCCGGTGGTCGTGGTGCCGGCCGTCTGGCCGTCCTTGCGGACGGTGATCTCTTGCCCTGGGACCCCCTGGTCTGCCAGGGTGAGGGCTCCCGTGTAGGTGGTGGCTTGGCCGACCGGGACCGCCTGGGGCCCGGAGAGGCTGAGCTCCAGGACCACGTCGTGGGTGCTGGCTGTCCCCAGCGGAGCTAGCCCGGCCAGGAGCAGGAGGGCCGCGCTGGCCATCGCGGTCGTCGTCTCGACACAGGTCCCGGCATCTCGGGTGTTCGCGTCCATCACACAACCCCATCTGGCAGACGGGCGTCAGCCCTCTTCAACCATCGCTCTGAGCCAGGCCCTTGGTCAGCTGGGATCAGAGGTCGTCGGGTCGATCGAACAGGACGGGCTCGTCGACCAGAGGAACCTCGATCCAGGAGCGATCGGGTCCGTAGAAGACCGTGTTCTCGGTGGCCGGCTGGTCGATGGGGAACACCCGGTCGTCGTGGCCCCGCAGGACGAG
>CAZBKU010000052.1:0-13870 GCA_964492585.1 uncultured Thermoplasmatales archaeon
AGCCTCGCCGTCGCAGAGGTCTTGGTCGCGACGCCGTCGCTGCCTGCGCGCCTGGTGCTCTACGCCGCCGGTGCAGCGACCGCCAGCGGTGTGTTCCTGGGAACGGTCGCAACCTCTCGGGTGTACGCCGAGAACGACAGGGATGCGGTGGAGGATGTCGAGCACCGCCTCCTGTCCAAGGGTGCAGCGGTGGAGGAGGTGGTCCGAGGTGGGGCGGTGCTGACCGACGTGACCAGCCCGCCTGGGCCCGAGGCGCTTGCGGGGTACGCTGTCCAGGCGCGGGCGGCGAAAGGGCCGGTGGTTTTGCAGCTCAGGTCCCCCAGCGGGGACGCCCTGTGGACGATCCCCGAAGAGACCTACGCGTGGTTGGAGGCCCAGGAGGACCCAGACCACCGCGTACACCTGGCGATCTTGGAGGGCGGCTCGGTGTTCATGGTGCCGCCGCTTGGTCCCTCGGAGGTGCGGACGTGACACCGGGCGGGGGAACAGGCACCCGGAAGTACGTCCCCAGGGAGGCCTACGAGCTGCTGGCGCTGATGGCGCTTTCGTACCGGAAGGGCGCACCCGCATCCAAGGGCGAGCTTGCTCGAGAGCTGCGAGCCAACCACTACATGATCACGCGCACGCTGGCCTCCTTGGTCGAGGCTGGACGCGTTAGCGTCGAGGAACGGGCCGGCGGCGCCCACGAGATCACCCTGACCGAAGCGGGCCAGACCTTCCTGGAAGAGCACGGTGACTCGCTCTTGGTCGCGTTCGAGGACCGCATCGCCAGGCACTACGCCTTCGGACGTGTCCCCCCCTGGGTCGAGGCCCGCGAGTTGGCGTGACCGCGATATCCATGAGCCGGATGCCCCCGGGGGGCAAGGGGCGGACCGCCGAGCCGCCCTACTGTCCCTCGAGCCGCTGGCCCGCCGGTGGCCGTGGGAGCGTCGCTGCCCGGTGCCGGCACCGGGCTGGTCACGGCGATGCTAGGTGCCTGGGCGTGGGTCGTTGCGAGGTGATCATCTCGCTGGGTTGTGGTTCCCTCTGGCAGGTAGCCTCACGGCAGTGGGACCCTGGACGGGCGCGACCTCGGCGCTTGTGTGGATCGCGCTCGGTGTCTTTGGGAACAGTACGTGGATCTGGGTGTTCCCGAACCTCCTGGCCGCTGTTGGACTCACCTTCGGTGGTCTAGCGGCGGTGGACGAACTCACCGGGCAAGCTCAATCAACTCGGGCGGCTTCATTCCCGGCCATCTGCCGAGGACACAAGGCGTCGTTACCAGCGTACCGGCGCGCTGCCTATCTTCCTGGCGGCGGGGCTTTCAGGCCCTCACACGGGATTAGGGCACTGTGGAGAGGCGATAAGCCTTTGAATGGGCCGGGTGAGTGTCCGCTGTGATCCAACGCCGCCCCACTGACCAGCCGGCCCGACCTTCCCGGGGCGACGGGAGATCCTGGGGCGTCGGTCTGACCTTGCTCGTGCTCGCCATGGCGTTCATGACCGCTCCAGTGCAAGCCACGCACCTGGCGGGCGCCCAGGTTCAGGACCCCGCCGGGGATGCCGGGCCTGCTGCCGCACCCGTTGGGGCCGGGTTCGAGGCCTACGACATCACCGCTATCCGCCTGAGCGACCTCGGCCCCGAGACCATCCGCGTCGAGATCGAGGTCGTGGACCTGCCGCGGGCCCCGCCCCACGGTGAGATCGGCGTCGTTTTCGGAGTCGACGGTGCCCACTACATGGCCGGTTTCACCGTGCTCGTCCTCGGCGGTAGCTACTACGTCGGCGGCTTCGCCTGCCCGGCCACGCCTGACGGCCAGGTGAACGGTTCGGTGTCCGAGGACTGCATCGGGCTGCCTGACGCGGATGTCGTCGACGGCACCTACCAGGTCGACGTGCCTCGCGAGTTCGTCAACGCCACCCACGCAGGTACGGTGCTGACGAGCCCCTTCGGCTGGTCGGAGGTCGCCCAGTTCAAGATGGACGCCACCTACACCGATCACACCGACCCCGGAAGCGATCTGGTCCTTGAATCGGGCGCTGGGAGCCTTGACCCGAGCCCGGACCCGAACACACCGCCAGCGAGCGCGGACGAGGGGGACATCCCGGCACCCGGGTGGCTCATCACGCTGCTGGCCGCAGGGTCCATCGCCGCCATCGCTCGCCGATCCAGCTAGGCCCTGTCGAGCAGGCAGCACGAACACTCCGTGGAGGCGCTCTACCCAGCCGAGCCCTCAAGGGCGAGCCGTGGGGCGGCTGCAGGGGGCCGGCGCGGGCGGCGAGGCCGATGCGGTTGGCATGGGTGAGCCGAGCTTCAGCAAGCGATGGCCCTGGATCCCTGCACGGAACGCCCCACCGATCTGGTTAGCCAGGGGTTCACTCGATCGCCTCCGCCCCGAGGGGGACACCACGGGTCGCGCTTCCTTCACACCCCGTAGCAGGGGAACCTTTATGACTATCTTGCATCTCTTAGTAGCTTGAGTCTCAAAGTAGTGTGAGGCGCGAGGTAGTCAAGATGCCGGGAGACCAGGAGCTCAAGGAACTCCGCGCCAAGATGGAGCGAGAGATGCGGGCCGGCGTGTTCCGGCTCGTCCTCCTGACGGCGGTGGACCGGCTTGGGCCCGTGTACGGGTACGAGTTGCTCAAGTCCATCAACGGACGAGGGACCGGTCGGCTCGAGTTCAAGGACGGGACGGCGTACCCGATCCTCCGTAAGCTCGAGCAGCGCGGCCTGGTGAGCAGCTTCTGGCAGGAAGGCGAGGGGGGACCCCCTCGCAAGTACTACCAAACGACCGAGCTCGGCCAAGAAGCCCTCGGCCAAGGCCTGCACGACTGGAACCAACTGGTCGAGGACGTCGACGAACTGATCAGCGGGCTCAACCGGGAGGAGGATCCATGACCGACATCATCGACGGATACCTGGAGGAGGTGGCACGTAGCCTACGGGCGCGTCCCTCTGAACGAGAGAAGATCGAACGCGAACTGAGAAGCCACCTGCTCCACCAGCTCTCCGAGTACCGAGAGCAGGACCCTGATGCTTCCGGCGAGGAACTGCAACGACGGGTTGTCCAGGAGTTCGGCAATCCCAGGGACCTGGCTCTCGCATACACCGACGAAGGGGCCGAGATCCGGGACCCCGCGGGGGAAACGCTCCTGCGGGTAGGGCGTGCCGTGGGTCGGGGCACCCGGACCGCGCTGAAGTGGATGGGCGTTGGCGCACTCGCCCTCCTGCTGATCGTAGGAAGCCTGGGTGTTTGGGCGTTCTACGAGGCCCGACCCGTCATCCTCGACATCGTCTCGAACTACGTTGAGAACGAGGCGTTCGACTACCAGGAGAGATGCGGCCCAAGCCCGTGCACGGTTGCGCCACCCACCCAAACCTTCCATGTGACCGAGGGCGCACGCGAGGTGAAGCTCGATATCGACCTGCTGGATACGAGACGCTCTGAGCTATCGGGTCAGGCAGAGGTTCAACTGTCAGACCCCAACGGGAAGGTTGTCTTCCACCGTGTGTTCGATGTGAACGGTCGGACCCAGGTTTCGGCGGCCACCGAGCTGGCCCCCATCGCGGGCAACTGGACCATCGAGCTCGAGCTTACGGAGTTCACCGGGTGGTTCCGCGTCCACATCGTCACCTTCGGTCTGGCCGACGAGGGGGCGTCAACATGAGCCGGCCGATCCTCCTCGTTGGGCTCCTCCTCATCGCGACTGCGGGTGCAGGCTGCCTCGGCGGCAACGGCGACTCATCAGACGATGACAGCAGTGCGTTGCCCCCAGGAGGGGACCAGGGCGACGACGCCCGAGGCAGCGGGTCAACCGGGGAAGGAGGAGACGGGAGCCGGCCCTCATGGGAGGTCGGGGACCATTTCACCTGGCAGATCACCGCGAGCGAGAACGAAGAGGCCTCCTGGACAGCGGTCGTCGTCGAGGACCTAGGCGATCACTACCGGGTGGCTTCCACGGACCCCCAGGTCCAAGCGATGGAGGTGCTCTACGACTGGGTGAATGTCGGCACCCTCGATGCCGCAACGCTCTCGGATGTTCCGGCCGACCAAGCTCCTACGATGTACGGGGCCCCGTTGTCGGGGGACTTGGCTGGCAGCGCATTCCCCGGGTACGAGGGGCTCACGATGTACGAGTTCCCCCTCTCCGAAGGAGCCAGTTGGACCTCGAGCGCGACCATCGATGGAGAGACAGCCGACCTCACGCACACCGCCACCGAGGCGCTCGTGGAGACGCCCATGGGCCCGGCAGATGGGTTCGAGATCGATGCCAGGGACAGCAACGATACCCTGGTCTACAGCTACACCTACGCACCCGATGTCGGTTGGTTCACAGCCTTCTCTCGACACGACCCGGAGGAAGACGACCCGTCCGCGGCGGTACAGTGGTCGTTCGAGTTGACCGACTGGGGCCACGGTTGGGAGGGCGAGTACCCGGTGGTCGAGGTCCAGCACGCCTTGAGCTTCTTCCACGAGACCGACGCGTCACCCGACAACCCGGACGCGAATCCGCAAGCTCCAGCCGCCTTCGAGGTGCCAGAGGCGACGACATACCTTTGGTACGAGATCCTCCTGTTCGTGACCCCCGCCGGGTCGAGCCAACTGCTGATCGAGGACCCCGATGGCGAGCGGCGCGTGTTCGAGGCTACGTCCGAGGGAGCCAGCGCTGCGTTCCTCTTCGAGACCGGAGAGCTGCCCGCTGTCCCCGGGGTGTGGCGGGTCCTGGCAGGGGGCACCGGCCTGGACGTCGAAGCTGCCCTCGAGCTGTGGGCGATCCAGGAGAGCCAAGCTCGCCTGCCTGCCGGAGGGTGACCGGGGTGCCTCTCAACAGCGATCGCGCGATCCAACTTCCCGATGCCCCTAACACCCAGTACGCGAGGGAGACGAGACCATGATGACGCGGCGCATGGGACCAGCCTGTCTGGCGGTCCTCTTGATCACCGCCGGCCTTGCAGGTTGTATAGGAACAGACGACCGGAGCCCACCGACCCAGGAGGGCCCCGACCCAGGCCCGACGACGAACCATGCGAACGAAAGCTCAGAGACGGGGCCAGCCTTGGAGGAAACCACCGGGACGGACCCGCTGAACGAAAGCCGCGCACCGACCCTTCGGATGGTGGGCTGCACTGAGCACATCGGCCTCTTCCCGATCCCGGCTCCGTTGGCGCAGCTAGACCTGCCCGAGGGCTTCGAACCCGAACCGTTCGAGGGCATCCCCGGCTCTGCTACCTACCTGGTCCTCGGCCTCGGCTGCGATCTGGGCTCGTTCGGGAGCCAGGGGATCGGCGACCCGGGGCTCATGGCAACCGGGTACGTGGTGCAGCCGCCCTCGCAGCTTGCGGCTAGTGTCGACCGGCACATCGTGTTCACTGGCGGCGCGGTCGAGGCACCGGCCCTGGCCGGTCTCCTCGCTGGCTGGGGCCTCCCCGTGGAGGAGGGCACCTTCAGCCAGAACAGCGCCGCGGTGGCCGCCGGGAGCACCACCGGAAGCCTCCTGGCTTCCGCCGATGGCTTCCACGCTGCCATGGTCTCCAACGCGGGCCCGCGACAGGGGACCGAGGCTGGCTACACCGCACGGGCCTTCGCCGTGACCGACGGCCAGGTGCAGGGTCATGTGGATATCGAGACCAACGGCACCGTGGCCGGCTCCCTTGGCGAGGCAACCCTCCAGCAGGTCGGTGCTCCAGCCCTCCACCAGGGTATCGGCATCCATCGGGTGGAAGACGGGTATACGTACGAGCTCACACCCCACGTATCTTAGGCGGGCATCCCGGCGCGCCTGACAGCGTGTCCCTACCAGCTCGGCCGCGGCGACAGGCTCGTGAAGCTTCTGCGCTGGGAGTACAAACAGACCAAGCTGGCCGAGCGCCGGGCCACCGACAAGCCGCTCGCTCTGGGAGGCCCGAGGCCCCGAGATCCCCAGCACCCCGGTGCACGGCTTGGTATCGCTCCTGGGTGGGGACCGGGGGGCTGCCTAGGGGAGAGCACGCCCGCGCTCAAGGTTGGTAGCGCCGAGCTCGCACGTCCAGGAAGGCCTCGACGACGTCGTGGTGTTCGCGTCCGAACTGCGCCGGTTCCAGCTCGGTGGGGTCGAGGAACGCCAGCTCGTGGTACCAGGGCGGCGGCGCGGGTCCTCGCCGAGCTTGAGGAGCGTGCCCGGCAGGTCCACCCGGTGCCGTAGCGGCGCACCCGCTCCAGGTCCAGCGCGGCTAGCTTCATCCAGGCCTCGTGCTCGGCGTACTTCCCCAGAAGCAGCCGGCCGTCGCGCCAGAGGCACGTGAACACGGAGACGCAGAAGCCGGCCTTGGGCGGCGATCGGAAGCCGCCGTCGGAGGCGCTATCGCGGAACCAGAGGAAGGGACCTTGGCCGTGCATGGACCGTAGACGGTCGGGAGGCCGATATCAGTCCCCGGACAGGTCGGTCCCCACGCGGACATCGTCGGGGAAGTCGCGCCAGAGCCCGGCTTTGAAGTTCTCGACACGCGACCAGATCCTGGCATGCAGCTTCTCGGTCTCCCCGCGCCGGGGGGTGATCAGCCCCCAGGCCTGCTCCAGTTGCTCCAGGTCGAGAACCTCGATCGACAGGTGGAACTCGCCCAGGGCTTGTGGGCCGAGGTCGAGCTTGCGGCGCTGGAGGCGTCAGTCCTCCAGGGCCCCCTTGTCCCTGAGGTGGCCGAGGAACGCGTCCAGATCCCGGCAGAACGGGACGTCGCCTGCGGTGTCGCTGAGGTCGAACCAGATGTTGTAGGTGTCCACGTGGTGCCCATCCCTGCCGTGAGGCCCGGGGACGCGCTCGCGCCGGCCCCTGCCCCCGGCGGTCGGTCGAGCGCGGACGGGTCCAAAAGGTATCTGCCACCGGCAAGGGGCATCTTCCAAGCCGCCGGATCCCGCGGTCCTGGCCGAGGGCTAGGCGTCACCGGCGCCTCGGGCCCCTACCGCCCCCGGTCGTAGAACACCAGCGCATGCGTCGCTTCCATGGGGCTCGGGCCGGCGTTCTCGTCGAAGGCGACGCTGGCCTCGTAGGTGCCAGCGACCAGGCCCGGTGCGCCCACCTCGGTGAGCATGCCGAAGCCCAGGCCCCCGATCCACGGGTCGTCCTGGATCTCCATGGAGAGGAGCTCGGTGGTCGGGGAGGCCAGGCTACCGCGGGTGTTCTGGCTGACCTCGCTGCTGTCCCAGAAGATGCCTGCCTGCAAGGGCGCGGGGTCGGTCTGGAAGCTCCAGGTGATCTCGCTCTCGCCGCTGGCTGCTTGGTGGGGTTGGCCGAACACGATCTCCTGGAGCAGCGCGCGGAGCGGCCCGGGGTCCTGCTCGGTGCCGACCAGCGAGATGTGCGCCGGGCCGGATCCCGCGGCCAGCAGCACGACGTGCTCCCCCCGGGGGGCCTCCTCATCCAGCGGGAGCGTGACCCGTTCGTCGCCAGGGTCGAAGCGGCCGAGGAAGGTATCCTGGGGGTCCCACACGAGGACCGAACGGCCCTCGCGCTCGCCGCCGAACTCGACCCGTAGCCCGGTGGCCTCCTCGGGCACCTGGACGCCGACCGGCACCCCGGCGGGTACCAGGCCCGGGTCGTAGGAGACGCTGTACCGTAGCGTGTAGTCGAAGCTGGCGCTGTCGTCGACCTCGTCGTACCGGAGCACCAGGGTGACCGGCTCGCTGGAGGTGTGGAGGACGGTGGCCTCGATCAGCGAGTACCCGCCGTACGGTGTGTCCGTCTCTCCGCTCCAGATCTCCCCGCTTGGGATCTCGAAGAAGATGTCGACGTCCCCCTCGCCCATCTCAGCGTCGACCTCGGCGGTGAGCACCACGGGCACGCCCTGGGGGACAAGTGGGGTGAGATCGATCTCGCGGCGGTCCGGGCTGGCGTCGTGCACCGCCTGGTTGACCAGGGGGTGGCTGTGGTCGGTGATCTGGAAGGTGCCGTTCTCCCAGCCGGTCTCTTGGACCGGATCGTCGATCTCGAAGCGCAGGTCGGTCAGGGGCCGCCCGGGCTCCGTCCCAGGCTCCCCGTCGCCTCCACCACCGGGTGTGCTCGGCGCCGTTGGCCCAGCCTCACCCCCATCTGCGTCTTCTCCACCGAGGCAACCGGCTAGACCAGCGACCACCAAGAGGACAGCCAGCGTGAACGCTCGCATCCCCGACCCCATGGTGAGAGGTGGAGATAGACAAAGTGCCGGTCAAGAGCGGTGCTTACGCACCCGTGATCTCAGCCGGAGGGTAGGGGGAGAGGATCGTGGGGGAGAGGATCGTGCCTGTCCCCGGGGGCCAGCGGTCAACAGGGCGCCAGGGGTTCGCGGAGATCGCACACCACACCGTGAGCGCTCTCCTTGAGGTCCCGGACGTGCTCGGCGGGTCCCTTGTTCGTGTCGATGCAGCCGAGGGGAAGATCCTCGATGCAGACCGTCGTGGCGCTGGCTTGCCCGGCCAGCCCGAGGCTAGCACCGGTCAGACCAACGATCACAGCAAGCGCCAACGTGGAGGCTCTGGAGGGGTTCTGGTTCATGATGATCACCGCGGCAAGAGCCGCGCACCGGGCCACCCCCATCCACGGCTATCTCGTTTGTGCCGCTGACCTGCGGGCGTTCGTGCGTGGCTGGTCCTGTCGCCGGGAGCTGTTGGGGAGGCGCCCAGGTCACCAGACCGGGGGTCCACGGGGGGTCCACGGCTGGCCAGGAGACTGGGACCTCAGAGGGGGTCCGGGGGCCGGCCTGCACCCTTCTTGGCCTGCCGGGCCAGCGCCTCGTGGTGGGCAAGCACCCCGCTGACGTTCTTGAGCAGGGCACGCTCGGCCTTGCGGACGTGCTCGCTGAACGTGGAAGCGCCCACCCCGAACGCCTCGGCGAGGTCCTCAGCGGTGACGCGTCGAGGCGTCTCGTAGTACCCGCGTTCGACCGCGAGCAACAGGGCATCGAGCTGGCGGCCCGTGAGGGTGCTGACCAGGTCACCCAGGGGGACCTGGGCCTCCAGGGCCTCTGGGTCCAGGCTTGTGACCTGACGCACCGACACGTCCCCGTGGCTGCCCAGCGCTTGGACGAGGGCCTCGACCTCCGCTGTGGAGGGCGCAAGCAGTTGGTAGTGCTCGAGGCCGTCGCGGTAGGTGACCGGCCAGAGGATCGTGCAGTCGCTGTCTCGTATCTCGGCGATCACGCCGCCCGGCGGGTTGATCCCCCGGAAGACCGCCGTGGTCTCCGAGCGGTCGATCACGTCGGCCTGGTTCGACGCGTGCTCCTCGCATCGGACCAGCGCGTCCTCCAGTCTCTGCTCGTCGTCGGCGTGGAGCAGGAAGAGGTCGGACCCGCGGTCTGCCCCGATTTGGACGAGGCTCGTACCGCCCTGGAACCCCTCGGTGACACACCCGTGGTGGTGGATCACCAGCTCTGTCTTCACCGCCATGGCACCTCCGGTGTCATCGCGGCCCCATAAGCATACCGGCCGAGCCTGAGGAAGGGCGACGGATCGGTCCGCCCGGCCTGGTGGCGGCTTGCGCGGGGCGGTGGTCGGCTCCCGAGCCTTCCAGCGGCACGGGGCACGCGTGCTGGAGCTGGAGCGACCAGGCGATCCTCCAACGTCGGACCAGGCGCTGGCCCTGACGCGGATCATCGAAGAACCCCTCGACGCCGGCACTAAACCCATGCTCGGTTCCAGGGCTTCCGGGCCTATGCCACAACCGGCATGGGAGGCAACCTTAGCCTCGATGATCGTCCTGCTCTCGTTGTTCGTCGCAGCTCCTGCGGCGGCCGAGAGCACCGAGCAATGTATCGAGAACGCTTGCGTCGACCAGACCAGCGAGTCCAGCGGGGAAGGGACCTGTGAGGAGGCGCCCTCTTTCCACGACGAGACCTGGTCTGCTGGGGTCGCCTACGACGACGGTACCGACCGTGCCGCCGCCAGCGCCGCGTGGCAGTGCCACCAGGGACAGTTCTTCGGTAGCACGTTCGGTGGCGAGAGCCTGACCGTCTCGGCGTTCTCCAACGGTGAGACCCTGCCCTCCAGCTCGGCGGTCATCCAGTGGCGCGAGGACCGGTTCGGGGATTTCGAGAACTGCTCCCAGAGCGTCTTCGTCTCGGCCCCCGACCCGGTGGGCGCCCATCTCTACCGAGGGGATTGCCCTGCCGGGCTCGCGCCCGGGGATGTCCTGCCGCCGCCGGCCTCGCTCCCGTAGCTGGGATCACACCCACCGATCCTGGGGGCGGCAGCCGCCGCCCCCACCTCCATCCCTTCGTGACAGACCACCCCCACGCACCCCCATGAGCCCGAACCTCACAGCTCCAACCATCACCTTGCTCGGCCTTGTGCTCCTGACCACCGCGACGCTGGCCCCCGTCACCGCCCAGGAGGCAGCTGGGGGCCACGCGTGCCTGACGCCCGCCGGTGCCACCTACTGCGCCCAGGCCTCGGCATCCGCCCACCTGGCCTGCACCGTCGCCGGGGAGGGCGAGATCACCTGCTCGCCCGAGGCGGGTTGGCGGTACGGTGGCGCGTCCGGCGGGGGCCTGCCCGGCCAGGCCGTCTCGGACGCCCAAGCCATCCTCACCACCTGCACGGGGATCCGCTGCCTGGCCGCCATGGCCACCGGCCAAGCCTCGTGCACGTGGGAGGCCTTGGCCGAGGGGTGCCAGGGGACCGGAACGCTCGACCTCCCCGCCGCCGTGGTGAGCCTGGCACCCGGCCAGTGCGCCACGGTCACCCTGGAGGTCCGCGCCACGACCACGTCGGCACCCCACAACGCGCTCGCCCCGGCCGGTGCCGAGGCCGAGCACCTGCAGAGCGTCGAGGAGGAGGTCTGCGCATGAGCCTGCCCCGTTGGCAGCTCTGCACGATCGCGGCCTTGTGCCTGACCGCCCTTGTGACGGTGGCCCTGCCCGCCGTTGCCGAGCACGACGCCTGCCTCCAGGACGCCTGTCTCGAGACCCGTGACCAGGAGGAGGGCCAGGGCGATTGCGAGGCCAGCCCGGAGGCCTACCAGCGCACCCGCGGGGTCTACCTCACCATCGAGGATGGACGCGCGACCACCCAGGTCTTCGTCGAGGCGTTCTGCTACCACAACACCGGTGATCACGGCACCAACGACGGCCGGCGTCTGGTCGTCACCGCCCACCGGCACGAGGACGGGACCCAGCGGGCCGGTGCCAGCGTGCTCTGGGGCCAAGCCAACCACCAGCCCCCCGAGGGTGACCCGTTCGACCAGTGCGGGACCGTCGTGTCGGTCTGGCTGCCCGGCGTCCCGACGCCGATCGTCCACGCTCCCTGTCCCGCTGGGCTGCCACCGCCCCAGGTGTTCCCCGCGATCCCGTGAACCCATGCCGACGCCGCTTGCCCTAGCGAGCTGACCCGAAGGTGACGAGATGAGAGCCCACCCCCACGCCCGGACCCTGACCGTTTGCCTAGCCTTGCTTGCGATCTCCTTGCCCCTGGCCGGCCTGGCCGGGTCCCCCACCACCCACGCCAGCACCGACCAGGGCCCGGCCTGGTCCAACGACCAGGCCCCGGCCACCGCCCGGTCCTGGGGCGTGGGCGGCAGCCCCCAGGTCCTCGTCACGAGCACGTGGGACGACGGCACCTACCGCAGCCTCGACGGCGGCCTCTCCTGGGGACCCATCGAGGGCTTCCCGCCGGTGGGCAGCGGGCTCACCGTCTGGGACCCCAGCGACCCCGAGGTCGGGTACGTGGCCGGCTCCGGTGGGGTCGCCAAGACCGAGGACGGGGGCCTGACCTGGACCCACGCCCTGGAGGTCTCGCGGGCCTACCGGTTGCACGTGGGTCCCGACGGCGCCGTGCTCGTCGGCGTCGCCCAGCTCGGCGGCGATCGGACCGTGCTCGCGTCCACCGACGGGCTCGAGACCGTCGAGGACCTCGAAGCGCCCATCCCCGACTTCATCTCGATCCACGGGGTCGCCTACGGACCCACCCCCGACCACGTCGTCGTGACCACCGTCGGCACCCACCACTGGACCGACGATGGTGGCGCGACCTGGACCAGGGCCGACGGCGGCGGGGAGCTGGTCACCGACGGGGACGGCACGATCTACAGGACCGGGCCCGGCTCGGGAGCCGACCCACCGGGCGGCGTCCTCCGGTCCACCGACGGGGGCGCCTCCTGGGAGCAGATGACCACACCGTTGTCGGTCCGGGAGCTCGAGGTCGGCCCCGGCGGTAGCTTGTGGGCGCTGACCGTCGACGGGCTGCTGCTCTCCCAGGGCTGGGGCCAGGCGTGGGTGAACCTCGGGTTCGGCGTTGCGCTGTTCTCCACCACCGACCTGCTGGTCGACCCGGGCGACCCCGAGGCGGTGCTGGCGACGACCGAGGACATCGGGGTCGCGCGCGTGGCACCGGACCAGGCCGGCACCTACACCTTCGAGACCCGGAACACCGGGTTCCCGCCGGTGGACCTCTGGAGCCTGGGGGCGTCCGGGGACGGCTCCTTGCTGCTGGCCGGGGGTCCCGTGGGCCTGTACGCCAGCCGGGACGGCGGCCAGCACTGGTCGCACACCACCGCCGGCATCGGGTTCCCCGGGGTCCGCTCGACCACCGCCAACCCCGACGGCAGCGTCGTCTACTCGGCCGGACGCAACTTCGTCTTCCATCCCCTGATCGAGGTCAGCCAGGACGGCGGTCAGACCTGGGAGGCCCAGCTTCCCCAGCTGGGTGGCTCCGGCACGGTCCTGGGCCTTGCCAGCCACCCCACCGACGGCGACCGGGCCTTCGCTGCCGTCTGGATGGAGCTTGTCCCCAGCCACGTCCTGGAGACCACCGACGGCGGCAGGACGTGGACCTCGATCCTCGAGATGGATCCCAAGATCTTCGACGTCGCCTGGGACACCGCCGAGCAGACGATCCTGGCGGCCACCGAGCTCGGGGTGTTGGCCTACGATCCCTCCCTGGACGCGTGGACCCCGCGCAGCGTCTCCACCGACGCCTCCCGGTCGGTGGACGCCGCCGCGGGCGTGGCCGTGGCCGGCGGGACACCCGCGACCCTCTGGAGGAGCAGCTCCCCCGGGTTCCCGTACGTCCCTGCCGCGGTCGCCGCCACGACGGGGTTCCTGGACGCCGTGGCCATCGACCCCGTCGACGGGTCCGAGGCTTGGGCGGCCACCGACGGTGGTGAGCTCCACCGGTGCGGGATCACCCTGACCGAGGCTTCGGTCTGCACCGCGACGACCCCGCCGGGTGGCGGGGTCCAGGACGTCCTGGTCACCCCCGACGGCCAGCAGGTCCTGGCCGCCAGCACGGGCGGGGGCCTCTGGCAGGCCCCGCTGGACCGGTGAACGGCGCCGGGGGACGGGCGTGGGCCCGCGGGAGGCCTACGGACGCAGCCCCCGGGGCCTGCTGACCGTGGTGCCCGGGGTCGCCTGCACGCTCGGAGCGGGCCACCGGCGCCGGACGGTCACCGGTCTTGGCGTTGGAAGGCCGCCTCGGCTTCCTCGGCCTTGGCCCGGCACATGGCCTGGAGCGTCCCGGGATCCCAGTGGAACCCGACGCCCAGCACCAGCTCGGCGTGCTCGATCCCCTCCACGGCGGCGACCCGGTCCCGAGCTGCCACCGCCTGGCCGATGTGGCCGGCCTGGCAGAGCAGGAGCACGCCGACGGGCTGGTCGACCCGTGAGATGACCCAGCTCGTCGACAGCACCCGTTGCACGCGTTCCGGCCGGGCGGCCGCCGGCCCCTGGGCGAAGATCTCGTAGAACATCGTCTCCCCGCCCTGGTCCTCCTGGATGATCGTCTCGACCTTGAGGTGACGGCCCCGCACGAGCCGGTCGCGCCACCGGCGGGCCCGCTTGGCGCTCACCCCGGCCTGGGCGGCGATCTCGCTGGTTTGGATCCTCGGGTCGGGGATCATGGCGGCCATGACGCGCCAGGCGGCTGCCGGCAGGATGGCGCCGGGAGGGTCC
>CAZBKU010000053.1:0-3293 GCA_964492585.1 uncultured Thermoplasmatales archaeon
CGCCCATGCCGCCGAAGCAGGCCCCGCAGCTGGACGGGTTGAACACGCCGCCGGCATCGGTGATGACGTCGGCGATGCCCTCGGCCATGGCCTGCTTGTAGATCTTCGTGCTGGCCGGGTAGACCAGCAGGCGCGTGTCGCGGGCGGTCTGTTCGCCCTCGAGGATGGTGGCGACGACGCGCAGGTCCTCGAGCCGCGCGTTGGTGCAGCTGCCGACGAAGACCTGGTCCACGTTGCCGGTGTCGGTGTCGGCCACGGGGTGGACGTTGTCGGGGCTGAAGGGCCGGGCGACCCGGGGGCCCAGCTCGTCCAGGTCGATCTCCAGGGTGCGCTCGTAGGTGGCGCCCTCGTCGGCCTGGAGCCCGGCGAGTTGACCGATCTCTTCGCGCCGACCGTTCTTGATCTCCGGCAAGCCCTCAAGGTACCGAACCGTCTCGTCGTCGGGCTCGATCATTCCGGCCTTGGCGCCCAGCTCGGTGGTCATGTTCGTGATCGTCAGGCGCTGCCACATGGGCATGCTGTCCAGGCCGGGACCACCGAACTCGATGCTCTTGTAGAGCCCGCCACGCGTGGTCAGCTCGCCGAGGACGTGGAGGATCAGATCCTTGCTCATCACCGGGAACTCGTAGCTGCCGGACAGCTCGATCCGGATGCTGGTCGGGCACTTGAACCAGGCCTCGCCGGTGGCGAACACGCTGGCCATCTCGGTGGGTCCGATCCCGCAGGCGAAGCTGCCGATCGCGCCGGCCATGTTGGTGTGGCTGTCGGTCCCGACGACGATATCGCCGGGCAGGCAGAAGCCTTCCTCGACGAGGATCTGGTGGCAGATGCCGTGGTTGCCGATGTCGTAGAAGTGCTGCAGGTCGTGCTTGCGCACGAACCGGCGGATGATGTGGTGCAGCCGAGCGCTGGACTCGGTGCTGGCGGGCACCCAGTGGTCGATGGGGATCACGATGCGATCGGGGTCCCAGACCTCCTCGGCGCCCATCTGCTCGAAGGGCTTGACGAGCTGGGCGCAGGCCTCGTGGGCCATGGCGATGTCCACGGGCACCTCCACGATGCTCCCTGGCCGGAGCTCGTCCTGGCCGGCGTGGTCGGCCAGGATCTTCTCGGCCAGCGTCATCGGCTGCTGGGTCGACATGGTAGGTGCCGGTAAGCTGGGTCGGTCATATAGGGGTTGCCTCGGAGCCCGTGGGTTAGAGAAGCTCGGCGGCTTTGGCCGGGTTGTCGACGACCAGGACCAGGCCCGGACCGCCCGGGGCGTAGCCGTGGTAGAGGGTCTCGACCTCGATCCCGGCCCCGGAGAGCCGCTTGAGGGCCCAGTCAAGCCGGGCGATCGAGGCCTCGGCTTGCAGGTAGACCACGTCCTGAACCCGCACGCTGAGGCCCTCGTGCTTCAAGGCGGCGGCCCCCTCGGTCTGATCCCGGAAGAGCAGACGCACCCGGCGCCATCGCCGGCCGTCCTCCAGGTAGGTCTGGGTGGCCACGCCCAGGGTCTCCACGCCGGCCCTGGCCAAGGCTGAGAAGATCCGGTCGAGAGTGCCAGGCCGGCCGGGGGCCTCAACGAGGACCTCCTGGGTGAGCATGGTTCTCCCTAGCATGGTAGGGGGTCTAGGGAGATAAGCTCCACGCCGGACCGACGATCCGACGGGCCCGCTTTCACCCGGACATCATCACGAGAAGGATGGCGATGAGGAGGATGGCGACGATCCCGCCGAGCACGACCCACGGCGAGAGGGTCGCCTCGCTGTCGTCGTCGGGCGTGGCCACCTCGGCCAGGGGACCGCCTGGATCGTCGTCGAGCATGGCACCAGGCTGTACCAGCGGATCATGTCGGTATCATCGTTGCCCTTGGACCCCGGTCTTCCGCGCTCTCTGGACGATCTGCGGCGTCCGGCGTGGGCGTGGGCCCCTCGTCGGAGCCGGCAAGCCCAAGTCCCCCCAGTCGATGCCCCGGTGATGCTCAAGGAGCTCGACGAGCCCCTCCAGGACCTGATCGGCCCCAAGGAGAACCCGTGCTTCGGGTGCGGGCCCCACAACCCCGAGGGGTTCCAGATCAAATCCTACCCGCTGGAGGACGGCGGCCTGGAGGCCACGTGGACCGGGCACGAGCACCACGCAGGCTCGTTCAGCGTCATGGGTGGCGGCGTCCAGGCGACGCTGATCGACTGCCATGGTGTCTGGACGGCCGTCGACCACATCGCCCGGGAAGGTGTCGACCCCTTGCCTCACTTCCTGACCGTCTCGATCGACGTCGACTACCTGGCCAAGGCCCCCCTGGGGGAGCCGGTCACGCTGACCTCCAGGGTCGTCAAGGCCGACGGGCGCCGGATCACCGCCGAGGTTGAGCTGGCAGCCCCCGAGGGGACCGTGTGCAGCCGGGGAGAGGTGGTCTGCCACCGGACCGATAGGCCGTGGGGTGCCAACCCGTACGTCGATCAGGCGTGACCGTTCACCGCGACCTCCCCAACGCCTAAGCCCCACCCCCTAGGTCGGCGACGCGATGCGGGCGGTGTTCCTGGCCGTGCTGACGCTTAGCCCGGCTATCGTGGGCTGCCTGGGCGACGAGAGCGACCAGCTGGGCCGGCATGGCTTTCCCGAGCCAGATCCCTGGCCGGCCGGTCAGGACCTGTTCCATCAGGACCCTCGATGGAAGGGTGGCGATGGGGCCGACACCGTGCGCCTGGGCCCCGACCGGTTCCTCTGGCTGTTCGGCGATAGCCAGGTCGAACCCGAGGGGACCGACCGGACGTTCTTCCTCCACAACACGGTGGCCATCCAGAACGGCAGCGATCCCTCCCAGGCCACGTTCACCGCCTGGTGGGGGACCCAGGCGCAGGAGGACGAGGACGACGGGCCGCTGGCCGAGCTTCCACCCATGGACGAGGAGCAAGCGCCTGGCCGGCCCACGGCGTTCTTCCCCAACGAGAGCGACGAGGTCTGGTACTGGCCCGGGGGCGGGGCCATGGCCGGGGACCGGCTCGTGGTCCTGGCCAGCCGTGTGCACGCCAACGGGACCGGAGCCTTCGGGTTCGAGAGCGCCGGTTGGCGGATCTTCACGGCGACAGACACCGACCGACCCCCCGGCCGATGGGAGGTCGAGAAGCACGCCCCTGGGTTCGAGGACTTCGGGTTCCTGGTCGACAGCGCTGCCTTGGTCGACGGCCAGCATCTGTACGCGTACGCGCACCGGGAGGTCGAGCATGAGAGCTGGATCCAGCACGAGGTCGGCGTGGTCCGTTGGCCTCTGGAGGAGGCCTCACGAGGGAGCTTCGATCAGGCGGCCTGGTGGA
>CAZBKU010000053.1:3303-13801 GCA_964492585.1 uncultured Thermoplasmatales archaeon
GAAGACGACCGCGCCGGCGAACAGGACCTGCAGGCCGAGGGTCCAGCGGTCCTCTTCACGGCCAACGCGCCCAGCTTCACCGTCCACCGGGACCAGGGGAGCGGGCTGATCACACTGACCGCGCTCGAACGCTTCCCGCAGGGCCCGGTGACCGTCCGCCTGGTCGAGGCTCCCGAGGGTCCTTTCACCAGCCCACGGCCCCTGTTCACCCCGCCGGGCCAGGGCCAGGAGGATCTGACCCTCTACGCGGCCCGGGCCCACCCGGACCTCACCGGAGCCGACGGCATCGTCACATGGCACGACAGCCGCTACGACCGGCCTCGGATGGCTGGAGTTCGCTGATCTGGTAGCCAGGTGGTCTGCCGGACCGACAACCCTTGGGGTGCCAAGCCGTACCTATCCTAGCGTCGTTGGGGGGTCATTTATCAAGGTGACCTTCGTAAGGGGCAAGTGACGATGAGTGAGCTGGACAGGGTCGAGGGGCGCGCGCGGTTCGCGGTCCTGATCGACGGCGACAACGCCTCCCCGAACCAGATCAAGGAGATGCTCGAGGAGGTCGGCCGCCACGGCGTGCCGACGGTCCGTCGGGTCTACGGTGACTGGACCAAGGAGCACATGAACGGCTGGAACAACGTGCTCCACGAGTACGCGCTCCAGCCCATGCAGTCGGCCAGCTTCGTGGCCGGCAAGAACAGCACCGACGCTGCCATGATGATCGACTCCATGGATCTGCTCTACGAGAGCAACGTGGAAGCCTACTGCATCATCTCCAGCGACAGCGACTACACCCCCTTGGTCCTCCGGCTCCGCGAGGCGGGCAAGTTCGTCATGGTGATCGGCCACAAGGACCGGACGGCCAAGCCCTTGATCCGGGCCTCCAACCTGTTCGTCGATCCCCGCAACCTGCACTTCCAACCGACCGAGAAGCCCAAGGAGGCCAAGCCCAAGGGCGACCAGCAGTGGGACGAGCTGCGCAACCTCATGCTCCGCGCCTACGAGCTTGTCGAGGGCGACGATGGGTGGGCCGAGATGGGCCGGTTGGGCGAGATGCTCCGTCAGCTGGACTCCAGCTTCGACTACCGGGAGTACGGCGCCGAGAAGCTCCTGGACCTGGTCGAGGCCCACGCCGACCTGTTCGAGATCAAGCGGGAACGGCAGAGCGGGCCAAGCCCCGTCTACATCCGGCGCAAGACCTGACCAACGGTCGATGGATCGCCGGCATCTACTTTCGGGGGTCAGCGCGAGGCTTATCAAGGACGCCCGGCCAACGTCCAAACGGTGATGCCGGTGGATGTGATGGTCGAGCTTCGTGTCGAAGCGATCAGCGGTGAAGAACATCTCAGCGGTCCGATCGCAGAGCTGGTGGAGGAGGTCCGCGATCGGGGCCTGGACTACCACGTGGGACCGTCGGGGACCACGATCGTCGGGGAGCGGGGCGAGGTCTTCGACATGCTCGAGCGGTGCCACGATATCCTCGCCCGGGGCCACGAGCGGGTCCGGTCGACGGTGCAGATCGAGCAGCGCCCGTCGTGCCCGGAGGACGCGCTGGAGACCCGGATCTCCAAGGTGGATCAGAAGATCCACACCGACTACCCGGACGACGCCGAGGACGAGGCCGCCGAGGCCTTCCGGACGGTCGAGACCTGATCAGCCGTCCGAAGGGTCCAGGGTCCCCCGGTCCATGGGGGCGTCATGCAAGTCATGGTGTTCTTCAGCGTCCACCCCATCGGTGCCGGTGCCAGCGTCGGCGAGGACGTGGCCCGCGCCGTCGAGGTGATCCGCCAGTCCGGCCTCGAGCACGAGCTCGGACCCAGCGGGACCACCCTGGTCGGTGAGTGGGACGAGGTCTTCGAGGTCCTCAAGCAGTGCCACCAGGTCGTCTCCGGCGGCCAGCTCCGCGTGGCCTCGGTCATCAAGGTGGACCACAAGCCGGCTGGGTTCGAGGCTGGGGCCATCGGCGCCAAGGTCGACCGGGTCCATCGGCGGCTCGGCGAAGGCATCTAGGCGGTGGGGCAAGCGCTCGGTCTCAAGGTCCCTGCGGTAACGGGCCAAGCTGACGTAGAAGACCACGGACAACCCGATCGACACCGTCGGGTGGATGACAGCGCTGGTGATGACCGCGAAGGCTGCGATCACGAACAGGATCGCGGTGACCAGAGGGTCCACAGCAGGCGCTCTGTCCTTCCTGGGATATAGGCAGTGGGCCTAGGGGCCACACCGGTTCCGCGTCACGACCAGATCGTCACCGGCCGTCCGGTCCGCGGGTCATCAGGCGGCGTATCCAGCAGCGAGACGGCCTCTCCCGTAGCGATCCGATGGGCCGTCCAGGCCGCCGCGGTGGCCCCGGTGGCCTCCTTGGGGGACAGGTGACCCACGCCCCCGACCGACCGGGCCGGGCGCAGGCCCTCTTCTGCCAGAAGCTTGAGCCGCGCGACAAGCCCCTTCCATGCATGCGGGGGCGTGGGAAGCTGGCCCTCGCGTCCTTGGGAGCGTTGCATGGCCTCGAAGGAGAGCTCGGTGCGGACCTCGAAGAGCCGCTCGTCGTCGGCGACCTGGTCCAGGGCCGACAGACGGTCCTTGAGGCGCCACAGGCCTGCGACCGGCTCGACCCAGCCCCGATCCTCGGCGGCCTCTTGGGCAACCTCGAGGTCATCGAGCGCCAGGAGGCTGGGTGGTGGGACCAGGGGTAGATCCGGTCGGTTGTCCCCATGGACCTCCCGGGCGGCCACGTCGCAGGCTCGCCTGCCGCCGCGCCGCTTGCCCTCGGGGTCGTCGTGGCCGACGGCCAGGTCGACGGCGATGATCTCTGCCTCGGCGGCCGCCTCGAGCACCTCGTCGAGGCCCCCTAGCTGCTGGAGGGACACCAGGCGCTGGTCTTCGAGCTCGACCACCAACCAGCCTTCGGGGTGGGTCCCATCGACGCCGACGACGCGAGCCACGCAGGCGCCAAGGCCGACGGCCTCCTAAGAGCATCGCTCGGCGAGGATCAAGGGAGAACGCCGGGCCGGGCGGCGGGATCCAGCAGCTTGGCAAGGATCCAGGCGTGGACCAGGGCTGCCAGGCCAAGCAGGGCACCGCGGAGCAACCGGAAGCGCCAGGCGTCCGGGTGAGCTTCGATCAAGGGGGCCCAGGCCATCGCCACGAGGAACGCGGCGATCCACGGGCCCGGCCGGGCGCCGCTGCCCCGTAGCGCGGCCACCAGGGGCCAGACGAGCAAGGCTACGGCCAGGGCCTGGACCAGCTCCCCGGCCGCGAGGACCGCCGGTTGGGTCAGGCTCGTCTCGGAGATGACCGCCTTGAGGGCCGGCAGGATGGGCACACGGCCCCCTTGCAGGAGGACGACGGCCGCGTCGACGGTGACGATGGCGACGGTCGCAACACCCAGCCGCCAGGCCCACGCGCCCGGCGAGCGTCGTCGGAGCACGGACCCGATCGCCTGCCAGGCCGGGAGAGCACGCCCGACGGGCGGGAAGAGGAGGACCGCCAGGAACGCCACCACGGCATAGCCCGCCCCCAGGCCAGCAAGCCTCACCGCCATCTCGCCCCACGTGAGGGCAGGCGCCAGGGCGGTGACCCGGAGGAGCGGTGACGCCGAGAGCCCTGTCGCGGTCCCGGCCAGCACCAGCCAGCGATGGGTCCGGTCCATGGCCAGCCGAGCCGAGATCACACCGAGCACGGTCCCGGCGATCGCGCCGGTCACCGCCAGGCGTGCCAGGGCGGCGGCAGGGTCGGGGTCGCCTGGAACGAAGCCGTCGCCGATGCCCACGGTGGCCAGGAGACCCACGGTCAGCGCGGTGGCCAGGGCGTAGGCGGGCCCCATGACGGCCGCCCGCCACGCGTAGGTGGGGATGCGGGCCATCATGAGCTCGGGGTCCGGTCGGCTGGCCATGCTGGTAGGCCAAGCGGGAGGAGCCCTGCTTAACCGGCTCGGTCCAGCATGGCTACCAGGGGACCCAGGCCCTAGGTCGGCCGAGAGAGGATCAGCGGTTGCTCGGGTCCGTCAGGTCGCCCTTGAGCCCCTTGAACCAGAGGATCGGGGCAACGGCCAGAGCCACAGCCCCGGAGGCTACCGGCCAGAGGACGGCGACAGCAAGGAAGGTGGAGACGCCGAGCAGGACAGCCAGCGTGGGGACGCGAGCAGACATGGGGTCCGGCTTCACTGGCGCCCTGGATAAGTGGGTGTCGGTTCGCCTCGAGATGGCCATCGGTGAAGCTGTAGGCAGACACGTTACCGTCGTTGCCGTGCCTCCCACTCCTCGCGGAGCAGGCCGTACCAGATCTTGTCCATCCACTGACCTTCCCGCTTGGTGTGCCACCGGAGCCGGCCCTCCTCGTTGAACCCGAACCGTTCGAGCATCTTGATCGAGCCCGTGTTCCCCTCGAGGACGAACGCGTAGATCCGGGTGAGGCCCAGACGCTCGAAGGCGGCCTCGAGGATGAGCTGGAGGGCCTCGCTGGCGATGCCCTTGCCCCAGTGGTCGCGGGCCACCCAGTAGCCGACCTCGGCCCTCTCGGACTCGAGGTCCAGGTCGTTGAGGGCGATCATGCCGATCAGGTCGTCGGTGCCCTTGTCGACGATGGCTAGGTGGAACTCACGGCCAAGCCGCAGCTTCTCCTGGGCGTAGGCCATGAAGTTGGCGGCGTTCTCCTTCGTGTAGGGGTGCGGGACGTGGGTCCAGCGGGCGATCTCGGGGTCGTCGGCCACCTCGACCAGCCGCTCGAGGTCGCCGTCCTTGAGACCTCTCAGGCGGATGCGGCCCCCCTCGATGGGTAGATCGAGCTTGAGACGGGTGGTGGTGGCCATGCTGGTGCCCTTCTGAAGGTTCGGTCAGGGCATTTGAACCTGTGGGCAGGGGACCAGGTGAACTTCCGCACCCCGGCGAGGACAAGAGCTACGGGCCCAGGCGATGATAGGCCTCGCATGCGCTTGGGAGCGCTCTGCGCGGCCATCCTGCTGACCTCAGCCGGCTTGGCCGGGTGCCTGGGAGACAGGACCGGGCCCCCAGCAGACGACGAGGAGGACACGGTGCCGGAGGACCAGGGGTCACGGAGCATGGCAGCGACCAGCCAGGCGTTCGACCATCGGGGCGAGATCCCCCAGGTCCACACCTGCGATGGCGAGGGCACCTCGCCGCCCCTCACGGTCGCAGGCCTCCCCGAGGGCACGGTCACCCTGGCGCTGATCGTCGGGGACCCGGACGCGCCGGTGCCCGGTGCCGGCCTGATGAACTTCACCCACTGGGTGCTCTGGAACGCCGAACCCGTCGACGGGCAGGTGGCCTTCCCCGAGGATGGCACCCCGGCTGGCGGCCAGGAGGGTCAGAACGGGGGCGGTGGTGAGGGCTGGACGGGACCCTGCCCGCCGCATCCGGCCGAACCCCACCGTTACCACTTCACGTTCTACGCGGTCGACACGACCCTGGACCTCCCCGACGATGCCAACCGGAGCCAGCTGGAGGAGGCCCTCGAGGGGCACGTCCTGCAAGAAGCTGGCTTGATGGGGACCTACGAGCGGACCTACGGTGTGCTGCCCGGTTGACCACAGCCCTGGCTCACCGCTCGTGGGGCGGGGCGGGTACCGGCTGGCCAAGGTTGCCCCAGGTCAAGCCAGCGACCAGGATCACAGCCGCCAGGATGTGCATGATCATCAGGGTCACCACGCCGGCGATCGTGGTCCCGGGTCGGTCGGTGACCAACAAGAGGATGTCCGGGATGAAGGAGACCACCAGGGCCGCCATGGCCACGTTGACGAAGGTCCGCGGCGGGTCGTCGGCCTTGTTCTGGAGCAGGACGTAGGCACCCACGGCCCCCAGGCCACCGAGCACGGTGAGCACGACCACCCGAGCCGGTTGCATGGGCTCGAAGGTCGGCGGGATCGAGAGTAGGGCATCGGCCAGGTAGTAAACGAGCAGGTTGGTCACACCGGCCAGCGCGATGGCCAGGCCCCCGCGCCTGGCAAGCTCGTCCCTCGACAAGATGACGCCCTTGGTTGGCATGGTGGTCCCTCGGGTCCGCGGTGAGGCTGGCCGGGCAAGGGGGGCCGACTGGGATAGGTGTTGCTGGTGCGTTGGCCGCTCAGAACGCACCTTCTACCGGCTCTTCACCGGTCACGTCCTGGACGATCTTCCAGAACTCCTCCCGGTTGACGCCCTGGCTGGCCTCGGTCTGCTGGCGGAAGGCCTGGACGAACTCGCGGAGCTGGTCCTTGCCCTGGGCCTCGATGCGCTCCTTGATGGCTCCAGCGATCTCCAGGAGCTGGTCTTTCTCGGCGTCGATGCCGGCCCGCTCGAGCCGGTCCTTGACGGCGGCGGTGCCGGTGTGCTTGCCGAAGACGAACCGGCGCTCGTGGCCGACCTGCTCGGGCTGCATGGGCTCGTAGGTGATCGTGTTGGCCAGGACACCGTGGGTGTGGATGCCGGACTCGTGGCGGAAGGCGTTGAGGCCCACGACGGGTTTCATCTGGTCGACGGGGATCCCGGTGGCCTCCTCGACCCTTCGGGAGAGCTCGACCAGGTCCTCGGTCTGGATGCCGGTGTCGTAGCCGTAGAGGTTCTCCAGGGCCATGATGACCTCCTCGAAGGCCGTGTTGCCGGCGCGTTCGCCGATGCCGTTGACGGCGGTGTTCAGGCAGGGTACGCCCAGCTCGAAGGCGGCCAGGGCGTTGGCGGTGGCCAGGCCGAAGTCGTTGTGGTTGTGGAAGCCCCACTCGGGCAGCCCGCTGGAGCCGCCGATGGGGCCCTCGGGCAGGCCGAGCTCCCGCATCTTCTCGAAGAACCAGCGCGTGGCGACCGGGGTCATGACCCCGACGGTGTCGCTGAAGAGGACCCGGGTGGCCCCGGCGTCGATGGCCGCGCTGTAGAGCTCGTAGACGAACCCGGGGTCGGCCCGGACGGTGTCCTCGGTGACGAACGTCGTCTTCAGGCCGTGGTCGACGGCGTACTCGACAGCGTCGACGGCCATGTCGACGCACTCCTCCCTGGAGCGCTGGAGCTTGTGCTTGAGGTGGACGTCGCTGCAGGCGATGAAGGGCACGCACTCGTCGCAGTCGGCCTTGAGCACGGCGTCGATGTCGCTGCGGATGGTCCTGGCCGCGCCCATGACGCTGGCGTGGGCCAGGCCCTCGTCGCTGATGGCCTTGAGGGCCTTGAGCTCGCCGTCGCTGACCGCCGGGATGCCACAGTTGAGGATGTCGCAGCCGATGTCGTCGAGGAGCTTGGCCAGCTCGACCTTCTCCTCCAGCGTGTAGTAGACGCCCGGGGTCTGCTCGCCGTCCCGGAGGGTCTCGTCCCACAGCACGAGTTCGTCGGGCAGCTGGAAGCCGTGGTCAGGTTCGGTGGTCCAGTTGTGCGTGACGACGTCCTCATCCTCGGGCATCCTCGGTCACCGTGCCAGGCAACAGGGTGCGTCCGTAAAGCCTTGACCTGGACAGCACGCTTCGAGGCGTGGAGCAAAGGTCTCTTCAAACCCAGCGTCCATCTAGGCGGTGATCCTGATGCCCACGCTCCTCTCGATCCTGGCGTTCGTGTTGCTCGGTGCCCTGGCCGGTTGGCTGGCCGGCCTGCTCGTCCGCGGCCATGGCTTCGGCCTGCTGGCTAACATCCTGGTGGGCATCCTGGGAGCGTTCATCGGCGGCTTCCTGTTCACCTGGGCCGGCTGGGCGTCGCCCGGCGGCTTCCTTGGCGAGCTCCTGGTGGCGTTCGTGGGCGCCGCGGTCCTCTTGGTCATCACCGGTCTTTTGGGCCGGATCGCTGGTCGGCGGCGCTGACGGCCATCGGCTCCGAGGGTCTGCGCGCTTCGACCCTGACGGGCACCGTGCCGTCGGGTCTCAGCGTGATGCTTGGATCCGTGCCAGGGGCCTCGTCGGTCAGGGGGACCAGCCGGTAGCGCGAGGCGATGGTGGCCACGATCAGCTTGGCTTCCAGGAGGGCGAAACTGTTGCCGATGCAGGTCCTGGGCCCACCGCCGAAGGGGAAGTAGGCGAAACGGGGCAGCCGGTCGTGCAACCCGTCGAGCCAGCGTTCCGGCCGGAAGATCAGGGGATCGCCGAAGAACCGGTCGTCGCGGTGCATCACCCACTGGCTCATCATGAACTGGGTGCCCGGCTCGAAGCGGTGAGCATCCAGGGTGACCGGTTCGATGGCTTTGCGTCCGATGGCCCAGGCCGGCGGGTAGAGACGCATGGCCTCGTCGATCACCGCCTCCAGGTAGACCAGGTCGTCCAGGTGCTCGACCGTCGGCAGGCCGCCTGCCAGGACGCTGTCCAGCTCCTCGTGAAGCCGGGCCTCGGCCTCGGGGTGGCGTCCGAGCAGGTCGAAGGTCCAGGTCAGGGTGAGCGCCGTGGTCTCGTGCCCGGCGACCAGCAGCGTGACGAGCTCGTCGCGCAGCGCCTGATCGTCGATGGTGGTGTCCTCCTCCCGGGCGGCCATCAACCGGCTGAGCAGATCGTCACCCTGGCCCGGTTGATCTTGCCGTCGCTCGATCAGGTCGTCGATGATCCTGGCAAGGTCAGCCACGCCCCGGCGGTAGGCCAGGTTGCTGGGCAACGGCAGCGACGAGGGGAGCAGGCTGACCAGCCGGTTCTTCGGTTTGAAACGGGCCATGATCGCGTCGAGGGCCTGGCCGATCCGGTGAGCGTCCTCGGCGACGTCGACGCCGAACAGCGTCTTGGCCGCGATGCGTAGGGTCAAGGCCATCATGGCCGGGTTCAGGCCCACCTCCTGCCCCTCCTGCCACCCGTCGATGGTGGCCTGGGTCAGGTCGACCATGGTCTTGCCGTAGGCCTCGATGCGGCGGGGCCGGAAGGCCGGTTGGGCCAGCTGGCGGTGCTCCAGCCACGTCTGATCCTCGGCGGTCAACAGACCCTTGCCCAGGGCCTCGCCGAGCGTGTCACGCAACCGGTCGTGCTTGTGGAACCTGGTGTGCTGGCGGACGAGGATCTGCTCGATGAGGTCCGGGCCGCTGACCAGCACGTAGCGCTGGTGGGCCACCCGGAACCGGGCCAACGAGCCGTGCTCCTGGGCCAACCTGGTCAGGAACCCGGGGGCGTCCTTGCTGAACGCGCGGAGGTGACCGAGCAGGAGGTGGCCATCCAGGGACCCCAGATCTGGCTGCCCGCCGCTCCTCCCAAGCATCGTATCCAGGCATGCCATGGCTGGTTCATAGGGCTGACCCAACCGACCGAACGGTCGTTTAGAGCCCCCTCCGGTGACGGACACGTCTTCTTCGTGGCCGTCGCTCCTCGGCAGGTGAGGCATCCAGCGCCGGCCGGGGAGGCCAGACGGCGTCGTCAGAGGTGACCGACCGCGCGTTGGATCGGGAGGCAACAGATGTGGCCAGGCTGATAGGGCGGCGAGGGGCAGCGCTGGCCCTGGTCCTCCTGCTCACAGGATCGGCCCTGGCCCTGCAGCAACAACAACTCTACCAGGGGTTCGACGGCGACGAGCCCGGCGACCCAAGCGCTGACGGGGTCCCTGCCGTCCAGCAGCATGCCACCTTCGTCGAGATGGTCTCGATGGCTCGCAACGACACCGCCGACATCCGGCCGTTCGCCGCCGTGGTCGGCGTGGTCAAGAAGTGCATCGAGGTCCGCAACGTCTTCGACAACGCCGTCCTCTGGTTCAACGACCAGTTCCTCTTCGGCAAGAAGCACCACTTCGACGGCAACCTCTCCGAGGGCGAGATCATCAGCTACACGCCCGAGGGCAACATCTCCAACGACGACGTGGCGGACAACAACCGCAAGGGGGGCACGGCCACCTACAACGCCTCGACCGGGCAGTGGGAGGAGGAGGCCGCGGGCACCGACGAGGACGCGGACGGCGGCAACCCGGATCGCGACGGGTTCGTCCGCCGGCAGGATAACATGCGCCGATGGGGCGGGTGCTTCACGCCCAACGGGTACGTCCACGCGGTGGCCGAGGGCCAGGCCGGGGCCGCCAACGTGGCCCTGACCAGCCCGGACAACGACTGCGACTGGAGCGACCCCGACCGACCCGACGGCAAGCGGTGCGAGTTCCGCTACGACGGGACCCACTTCATCACGGACCCCAACAACCACCGCTGGATGATCGACCGGTACCGTTGGGGCAGCGACAACCAGAGCACCCTGTACACGGGCCACATCCAGGTCGACCCCTGGAGCCCCGACAAGCTGGGGTTCCCCGACGAAGCGATCTGGGCCTACGATGAAGACGGCCGGCTGAGAGCCGGCATGCCGTACACCGAGGATCCCGGCAACCGATGCCACGAGGCGTCCTTCGGCAACGAGCCCGAGCGGTACGCCGGCTCCCGGGAGCGCCCCGATGCCTACGACTACGACGTCTCACCGCCGGCCACCGCCAGCCAGGAGCGCGGTCCGATCAGTAGCCACGTCGAGTGTTCGATCGAGTACAACTTCCTGCTCGCCGTCGACATGCTCCGCTACGATCTCCAGCAGGACGCCGAGAGCCACGGGCCGATCACGAGGACGACGGTCGGTCCTGGCAGCAGGTCCCGGACA